>JBAWGM010000199.1:0-13489 GCA_049592895.1 Thiobacillaceae bacterium
AGACCAGCACCAGCACAGGCTTTGCCGCCGGTGATGCGCAATTAAACCGGACACTTCTGAGATAGGATGCTGAGACATTTTCTGATTTGCAAGCAAGTTAGAAATTTCAAGCTTGACGGTAAAACAAGGGTGGCCAGGTTACATAACGATTCGCATCAATGATTTTGTCAGGCATTGCTTTCCTATCCTCCGATCAGCTTGGCGCTGACTCATGCTTTTCAAGGCCGCACGCGCTGGCTTGGACTTCGTCTTGCCAGCTTCTTTATCCTGGCTCACGGGTAACCGCCCATGGAGCACATCGGTGCGCTAATCCGAGACCTTTCTCCCGACACCGGACGGGTCGGCATCGCTGTTTTCCTCCAGCCCGACCTTGCGTTTGTCCATGCTTGTACCGGACGGCAAAGGCGCATCGGCGGGCCGTTTACGCCCACCGTCGAGGACGCGTTCCAGGCGGATGCTCTCGAGTTCGTAATCCGTGACGGGGTTGGTCGATAGTTGCAGATCCCTATCCATTTGTCCCTCCAGTTCGTAGCGAGGTGGTCTGATCAAACTGCTGCATGGAGCGTGCCACGGACGCGCCGATTGAATTTGAAGGGATAAATTAAAGGTCTATGCCTGTGCCCTTGCGCGGCATGTTGGCTCTTCCGTCATGGATGACGAATTTCTTAACAATCCAGGCAGTCAGGCTGAAAAGACTGGGCCGTCCGCGCACGTCGGAAGCTCAAGTCACCTGCTTTGGATTCTTGCGCACGAGTAAGATAATCGGCCGCCCTCTCTTGGATTTAGTGGAACCGCCATGAACCTTTCCCTGTTTGTCCACGTCCTCGCCGTCGTCATCTGGGTGGGCGGCATGTTCTTCGCCTACATGGCCCTGCGCCCCGTCGCGGCCAGCGTGCTGGAGCCGCCGCAGCGCCTCACCCTGTGGGCCGGGGTGTTCGGCAAGTTCTTCCCCTGGGTCTGGGCCTGCGTCGTGCTCATTCTGGCGAGCGGCCTGTACATGCTCATGCTCCTGGGAGGTGTCGACGCGCCGCGCTATGTGGCCACCATGTTCGCGACCGGCCTGGTCATGATGCTGCTCTTCGCCCACGTCTTTTTCGCGCCTTACAAGAAACTCAAGCGCGCGGTCGCCGGGCAGGACTGGAAAGCCGGGGGCGCGGCGCTGGGCCAGATTCGCAAACTCATCGGCATCAACCTCAGCATCGGGCTGCTGACGATTGCGGTGGCATTATTGGGGAGGGCGTGGGGATGATTCGGGGTGTAAGCGGGCCCAGTCACCGTTTTATCCGCTCTTATCCCTGCAGACCCGTCGTCCAATCAAAGGGGGGCCGAGGCTCAATTTTCTTGCGATGATCCTTGAGTAGTTGCGCTATCTGTAGGAAGCAATGAGTAATATACTTATCTTCCAACCAACTTTCCGTGGGGTAATAAAAATGTTCAAGAGTGCGCTGATAGTGCTAATGGGTGGGTTCTTGTTTATGTCCGGCGCGGCACAGGCCGGCAATGCCAGTGCGGGTAAGGCGAAGTCGGCAAAGTGTGCCATGTGCCATGGCGACGATGGCAAGGGCACACCTCCTCTGGCCGGCATGTCCGTAGCCACCTTCACCAAAAATATCAAGGCCTTTCAGTCTGGAGCGCGGGATAACAAGACGATGGCAACAATCGCAAAGGGTTTGAGCAAAGAGGATATCGCCGACCTGGCCGCCTACTATTCAGCCCTGAAATAAGCATCCAGGCTTGTTGTCCTGTCACCCTCATTTGCATGACTGATTCCGGGAATCGCTCATGCAAATGACAGGCTTGATCCGGCGCTGGTCTGAATTGCAGGATCAAGCCGCCTTGTCAATTCGCGGCCACCCTGCCGGCTGGATCCAACATGACGGGCACCTGTCCGTAACGGTTTGGACAAGACGCTGACCCTACAAGTACCAGCGACCGCAATAGGACACAGAAGCAACCTGATGCCTAGCTGTCTGCCTGCGTCAACGCGCCTGCATGACGAGTTCCGGTACCTTGTTGCGTGTTGCCTGGGGCGGAAACGACAGACGCTTCACTTCGTTGCCCTTGTCATTGCGGTAAATCAGTTCGCGGGTGGAGAAGTCGTATTCGGGATGGCGCAGGTCGCCCCACTGGTCGAGGAAGTGCATGTAAAAGGCTGAGAACAGGCCTTGCGTAGGCTTGTTCCTGATCATGGCAAAGACGTATTCCGGCTGAGTCTTCAGCTCGTGGCCGTCATGGCAATACTGCACCCACACATGTTCGCCGGTGACGATCAGATTCCAGAAGGGCGGATGCTCGTAAAGCTTCAAAGTGACTTTCTTGCCAGTCGCGAGCAAGCCGGCCAGCCGGTCGATGGTGGCAGCAGTTTCCAGGCAGTACTCCTCCAGCAGAGTGGCAGGATCGCCCAGCGATTGCACACGGCGCATGGCGCCGGCGCCGTAGGGATTCATCAGCATGACCCGCAGTTCGTAACTGTGGTCGATTACGCGGCGCAGCTTGCGCCGTTCCGATATGAAGGTGTCGAATCCGGTGATCGACATCACCGACACGTCGCGGGTGCCCGTGATTCGGTGGACCAATTTGCGGTCGGTCCAGCGCGAGCGCCAGCTGCCGACCTCGCGCACGTGCACCAGCGAGGCCAGCCGGTTCATCCGGTGGCTGCGCCGGCCATGCCGTGCGTTGAGGAAAAGATTGAACAGCAGCACCAGGGACGCCGCAAAGCTGATTTCACTGAACAGCAGCAACTGCGAATCGCCTTCCACACGAGGCCACCAATTGAACAGAATGAATTTCGCCAGCACCGGCAGGGAGAAGGCGATACCTACCGCCAGCAGCGTTACGCCAATATGGCTGAGGATGTGGCGAAAGGTGTGAAAAATACTGATGAAATGCGCGTTGCGCTCCATAAGCCAGTCTCCTGTCGCCGACGTTTAGTGTTTGGCTTCGAATAATATGCACACGCCTCGCCGCAAAGCAGGGCTGGTCGTGCACAAACATTTTGTTGGAAGTTGAGAATAGCAATAGGTTCAACGGGATTGTGGTTATCAGATTTAGCATAGTGCCGTCTACAGGCCTGGAGCGCGTCGACAAGAACGCGAGAGGCAACTGGGCGCGGTTGGCAGGATCACGAAGACACGGGCCCGCGGACCAGCCCCTGCCGACCCCGAGCAGGCATGCAGGAGGGCCGCGAGGTCGACACCCTGGAGCCAGAAAGGCAGGCCGGCGTTGGCGCCCGCAATGGGTGCCTCGACCTGGAATCCCTAGTCCCGACGAGACATTGACAAAGCTGGCACGGACAAGTGGCCAAAGTGCTATTCTTATCCCTTATGTGACGTTCAGGTTACATGAACGAAGCTCCAGTATGGACACGGCCCGGGACGTCGAACACGTTAACCGCCGTTGCCATGCAAAGGACAGAACAACGCGAAAGGCAGCGGAAGAGAATGTCGCACTTTCTGGGCCCATGGCTGAAGCAGCCATGGGCGCTCCTGCTCTTGACCGGACTCGCTTGGCTGACGCAGGGGTACGCGGCTGGCGTGCAACCGGGCCGGCCCTGGGGACTCAACGATGTCTCCATTCTCTATCCCCTCCCCGAATCGGACTCCGCCACCAAGGACCTGATCGCACCGCAGGAACGCGGTCTCAAGGGCGCGTGGCTGCCGTATGACATGTATCAGCACCTGCCCGCAATTGACCATGGCGTGCCGGCCGAACGCACCTACGAGGACCTTCGCGTAGTGGGCGTTAGGCTGGACCCGTGCTTCCTGGCCGAGGGCACCTGCCTGCCGCAGGTGAGGCTGGTGTGGCAGCCGATCACGCCGGCCAACTACGGGTCCACTGCGAAATTTGGCACACTGGAGGCAAAGGACGCGGCCATCCACACCTTGTATACGCTGACCCCCACGATGTTCGAAACGCTGCTGACCGACTACGCGGCCCTGGTCAAGGCGACGAACACGGACTTGAGCGAAGAGCCTTTGCAGATTCATCCCGTTCTGCTCAAGCAGGGCCTGCGTGGTCCGTTTGCCACCCGGCTTCGCGCGTTGCTCGCGAAGTATGTGGGACCCGCCACCCTGTGGCGCGCCACGGCCCTGCAAGGCCTGCCGGGCGATGACGAGTGGTCGTTCACGGGATTCAACGTCCGCGATGGTGTTGCCCACGACCTGGCCATTGCCCGAATCGGCACGCATACCCAGCGTCTCGAGGTCGCCCAGCTTGATCACAGCACGTTTGCCAACGGGCGGGTGCACCCCCTGCCGACCGTGGCCGAGGACAATTTTCTGCCGGATATCCTGCGCGAGCGTTCGATGAACCGCCTGCCGAAATCGGCCACCGAACTGGCCATCGCCATTGCCGATATCGAGAACCCGACGCGGAATACCCCGGACACTGTGGACTGTGTCAGCTGCCACGCGGCACAACCGGCCGGGACCCTGCTGGTCCGGACGCTCTCCGGATTGCGGAACAAGCCGGAGGTGAAGGCGCATGTTTTTCAGTCTACGCTGCCACTGCACAATAGCGGATTGCACCTGGGGGATACCCACGTGCTCCGGGTCTTTGGCTACGCCGATCGTGATCCGGCCATCAGCCGGCGCGTCGTCAATGAGTCGGCGAATGTGGTCATGCAATTGAACGGTGACGCGCCGGAAATGCAAACGGCCCGCAACTGAGACAAACCGAGCCTGCCTCGAAGGGTCCGGGCTTACATTTCACCGTCTGTCCTCTCGGGCTTCAGAGCAAATACCGCGAAGCAGGCAATCCAGATAGGGAAACGGGGACCATCATGCGCGTTTGGTTGACGGTGCGCGCGCTGTTGCTGGCAGCGACAGCATTCGCCTGGGCAGCGCCGGTTGCAGTAGCCGACGGGGCGGCGCCAATGGCGCCCGTCGAAGCTCAGCTTGCCGCGCATCCCGGGCAGACCGGCGTTTACGTTCTGGACACGGGCGAGCAGGCGTTGCGCGCGCGTGCCTGGCTTGCCGACCATGCGCAGCGCACTATCGAGGTCCAGTACTTCATCTGGAGCACCGACAACGTCGGAATTCTTGCTGCCGAAGCGCTGTTGCGCGCGGCCGAACGCGGCGTGAAGGTGCGCGTCATCGTCGATGATCTGCTGATCGACGCGCCGGACAAGACCCTGCTCGCGCTGGCCAAACACCCCGACATCGGCATCCGCATCTACAACCCCATGCATCATGTGGGCACGCCGTTTTACAAACGCGCACTCAATGTGGTGACGGATTTTCGCGGGGTCAACCAGCGCATGCACGACAAGACCTTCGTCGTCGACGGCGAGGTCGGCATCACCGGCGGGCGCAACATGGCGGACGAATACTTCGACTATGACCGCGATTACAACTTCCGCGACCGCGATGCGCTGCTGCTGGGCGACGCGGTGAGAACGATGCGGGAAAGTTTCGACGCGTTCTGGGCAAGTCCGCTCGCCGTTCCGGTGGAACATCGCTTCGACGGCCTGGGACTGATGCGCAAGAATGTGAAAGTGGACGACGCTGAAGTGCGCCAGGTGTATCGTGAGCTGCATGACTACGCGCGGGTGCCAGAGAATTTCGCGCCCGAAGTGCGTGCCGCAATAGAGGCTACGCCGCAGACGTTTGACCGTGTTGCTGAGGCGCTGGTGTGGGGCGAGGTCGAATTCATCCACGATGCGCCGGGCAAGAATGGCCGGGTCTTGGGCCTGGGCGGCGGCAGCGCGTCCGCATCCGCGCTGGCGAAGCTGGTGGAAGGTGCGAAACGCGAGATCGTCATCCAGTCGCCCTATCTGGTGTTGTCCGACCAGGCGAAAGATCTGTTCAGGCGCGCGGTGGCGCGCGGCGTGCGGGTGCGCATCCACACCAATTCACTCGCGTCCACGGACAATTTGCAGGCATTTGCCGGCTACCGCAACCAGCGCCGCGCACTGCTGAAAATGGGCCTGAAAATCTACGAGTTCAAACCCGATTCGGCCAGCCGCCGGGCCTTGATGTCGCGCGTGGCGCCTCCCCCGGTGCCGCCGGTGTTTGCGCTGCACGCCAAGAGCATGGTGGTGGACGGCGAAGTGGCGGTCATTGGCACCTTCAACCTCGATCCGCGCTCGCAGAACCTCAACACCGAGGTCGGCGCGGTAGTGCACAATACGCGCCTGGCGCGGCAGGTGCAAAGCGCGATCGAGACGGACATGCGCCCGGAGAATAGTTGGAACGCCGCCGACGAACCTGACCAGTATGTTCCGCTCACCAAGCGCGGACAGGTGCGCCTATGGCAGTTGTTGCCGCTGAAGCCGATTTTGTAGGGGGCTGCCATTGCGGCGGCAGGAAGACACCCGAAAGCTTACCGGCCGGGACCAAATGAATCGCTCAAGAGTGGCGGATGGCCTGACGCCAACCACTGATGCTCAGACTCCCACCTTAAGCTGCTTCAACCGGACCGGCACCCGCGCTGCCTCAGTGCTCATCCACACTTCGCCGTCCTGCACCATGCACTGCAGTTGCATGCTGCGCTTGGCCAGGGCCGCCAAGGCCTGGCTGGTTTCGGCAGGCACTTGCAGCACAGTCAGGTTGCGCAGCCGTTCCAGCCTGCTTTCGATCTGCTTCCACCAGACTTCACAACTGCTGCTGTAGCAAACCGCAATGACCTGCGCGGCGCGGCCGCACGCTTTGCGCAGGCGATTCTCGTCCGGCTGACCGGTGTCTATCCATAGCCTGATCGTGCCGGTCAAATCCTTTACCCACACCTCGGGTTCGCCAACGTCGAACAAGCCCTTGGTGAATGCGATGCCTTCCTGGGCGTACAAGGCATACATCAGCACGCGCACCATCATACGCTCGTCAGTTTCGGAGGGATGGCGCGCAATGGTCAGCACGTGGTCGGCGTAATACTGCCGGTCCATGTCTGCGACCTGGAGATCGGCCTTGTAGATCGTGGCTTTGAGCGCCATGCGTGTTATCGCCGATCAAATCAGGAAACAAATTGTACGCTGCGCGCCGCATCAATTATGCTTTCCATTGTTCGTCGCCCAGGACCACGGCGAATAGCCCGAGGGTTCCAGTACCTGGCAAACTGCAACCCGAATATGAGGCAACAGAAAGATGAAGAGATCCACGACCGCCGTGCTTTTGTCCGCTCTCGTGCTGCCCGGCGCGGGCCACCTTTACCTGAGACACTTTCGGCGCGGCGTCGTGTTGATGGCGATCAGCCTGGCTTGCCTGTGGATCATCGTTGACAGGACCATGCAGGAAGCTTCGTTTGTCCTTGACAGGCTTGGGTCTGAAGGAGGCGCGCTCGATGTGGGCCAAATCTCGGACCTGGTCACCCAGGCCTCAAGCAGTCCGGGAAGCACAGCCGCCACGGTCGCCGCCTTTGTGCTGGCCGGCTGTTGGCTGGTTGGAATGATCGATGCTTACCGGCTCTGCAAGCGCCGCTGAGCGACCGGGCTCGAATTTCCTTGTAGCATTTCCCTGGCCGGTGAATTCACGTGAGAAACAGAACGCTGGCTGGCACGCCTCACTCCTGACCAAGTGCGATAATGCTGCATGCCGCTCAACCTGCCCAACCTCCTGACCTGGCTGCGCATCCTTCTAATTCCGCTGATCGTGGTGGTGCTCTACCTGCCGCGCTACTTGATCTTGCCTCTTGAAACCGCCAATCGACTGGCCACAATCTTCTTTGTCGTCGCCGCCATTACCGACTGGTTTGACGGCTACCTGGCCCGCAAGCTCAACCAGACCTCGGCCTTCGGCGCCTTTCTCGATCCGGTGGCGGACAAACTCATGGTCACCGCGGCGCTGATTGTGCTCGTGGATCTCGGCCGCACCGCCTCAGTGGTTGCGCTCATTATCATTGGACGCGAAATTGCCATTTCGGCGTTGCGTGAATGGATGGCCAAGGCAGGCAAATCCGGCAGTGTGGCAGTCAGCTTCATTGGCAAGCTCAAAACCGGATTCCAGATGGTCGCCATTGCAATGCTGCTGTACTGGCAGCCTCTGGGTGGCATCCCAATAGGCAGCCTCGGCCAGAACCTGATCAATCTGGCCGCCCTGCTGACCCTGATCTCGATGCTTTACTACCTGCGATTGGCGATCAAGGCGCTAGGGGAGTAACGCGCAGGATATTGACAGGCATTGCCGGTTTCAACATAATTCGCGGCTCTAAACGCGGGAATAGCTCAGTTGGTAGAGCGCAACCTTGCCAAGGTTGAGGTCGCGAGTTCGAGACTCGTTTCCCGCTCCAGATTTGAAGGGAAAGCCAGGACCACGGTCCGCTTTCCTTTTTCTTGTCAAGGCAGCGCGAACTGCTTCCAGGGCGGGGTAGCAAAGTGGTTATGCAGCGGCCTGCAAAGCCGTCTACGCCGGTTCGATTCCGACCCCCGCCTCCATCTTCCCGCTCCGGGCATAGGGCACCTGTAGCTGTTAGAATCCTGCCTCAGCGCCCGGGTGGTGAAATTGGTAAACACAGCGGACTTAAAATCCGCCGGGCCTAAACAGCCCTTACCGGTTCGATTCCGGTTCCGGGCACCACCCCAAGCAGCAAGGTGTCCGCCCCCTCGTGAGGCGAGCCCATAGCACTCATCCTCGGTGCAGGGGTTTCGCCGCTTGTAGATTTGAAGGTATAATTTAGGGCTTAGATATGGGCGGTTCGCCCATTTTTTGTTTGTCTCTGCGGAATGAGTCGGAACCGGGATGAGCCTTGAGGCCTTGCTTGAATCCACCCTGTCCCGATTGGGGTATGAACTGGTGCAGCTGGTGCAGGGTCGCGGCAGATTGATGCAGGTGTTCATCGACAAACCGGGCGGCGTCAGCATTGATGACTGCGCGGCAGTAAGCAATCAGCTGACGCGGCTGTTCACGGTCGAGAACATCGATTTCGAACGGCTGGAAGTGTCGTCTCCGGGACTGGACCGGCCCCTGACCAAACCGGGCGATTACGTCCGGTTTGCCGGCCAACCGGTGGTGGTCAAGCTGCGGGTGCCGATGGCCAACCGGCGCAAACTGGCAGGGCTGTTGCTGGGGCTGGAAGATGACCGGATCCGGCTTGAACTGGAAGGCAAGGAAGTAACAGTGGAATTGACGAACGTGGATTCGGCCCGTTTGAAGCCGGTGTATTGACCCCTGGAACGGAATGCCCGGGGATGTGGAGAGTGCGATGAGCCGTGAATTGTTGATGCTGGTGGATGCGCTGGCGCGGGAAAAGAATGTGGAAAAGGATGTGGTCTTCGGCGCCCTGGAAATGGCGCTGGCTTCCGCAACCAAGAAGCGCTTCAAGGGTGAGGCGGACGTGCGAGTATCCATTGACCAGCAGACCGGCGCTTACGAATCGTTTCGCCGCTGGCAGGTGATTACCGAACAGGAACTGGAATCGGAAGACCGGCAGATCCTGCTGGTGGACGCCCAGTATGACCATGCGGATATCCAGGTGGGTGATTACATCGAGGAAAAACTCGACAACATCGAATTCGGCCGTATCGGCGCCCAGGCCGCCAAGCAGGTGATCCTGCAAAGAATCCGCGACGCCGAACGCGAGCAGGTGCTCAATGACTTTCTGGCGCGCAAGGAGCACCTGGTCACCGGCACGGTGAAACGCATGGATCGCGGCAACGCCATCATCGAAACCGGCCGGGTGGAAGGCTTCCTGCATCGTGACCAGATGATCCCGCGCGAGAACCTGCGCATCGGCGACCGGGTGCGTGCCTACCTGTCCCGCATCGAGCGCAGCGCCCGCGGCCCCCAGTTGGTGCTGTCGCGCACCGCGCCCGAATTTATCTCGAAGCTGTTTGAGCTGGAAGTGCCGGAGATCGAGGAAGAGCTGCTGGAAATCAAGGCCGCCGCCCGGGATCCCGGCCTGCGCGCCAAGATTGCGGTCAAATCCAACGATCCCCGAATTGATCCCATCGGCACTTGCATCGGCTTGCGCGGTTCGCGCGTCACCTCGGTAACCAATGAGCTGGCGGGGGAGCGCGTCGACATCATTCTCTGGTCACCCGAGCCGGCACAGTTCGTTATCAATGCCCTGGCGCCCGCCGAGGTCAGCCGCATTGTGGTTGACGAAGACAAGCACAGCATGGATGTAGTGGTGGAAGAGGATCAACTCGGCAAGGCGATCGGTTCCAGCGGCCAGAATGTCCGTCTGGCCTCCGAGCTGACCGGCTGGGAACTCAATCTGGTCACTGAACAGGAAGCGGAAGAGAAGCAGGCGGTGGAAACCCAGTCGATCCTGCAGCTGTTCAAGCAAAATCTCGATGTCGACGAGGAAGTGGCGCAGATCCTGGTCGACGAAGGATTCTCGACCCTGGAAGAAGTCGCCTATGTGCCATTGGCGGAAATGCAGGAAATCGAGTCCTTCGATGACGATATCATCGCTGAACTGCGCAACCGGGCTCGAAATGCGCTCCTGACCGCTGCCATCGTCGGCGAGGAAAAGGTCGAGGCTTCGGCCGGCGACCTGCAATCGCTGCCAGGCATGGATGCGGATACCGCCCGCCAGCTTGCCTCCCAGGGCGTGCACACGACCGAAGAACTGGCCGATCTGGCGGTGGACGAGTTGATGGAACTGGTGCAGATGGAAAAAGACCGGGCCAAGGATCTCATCATGGCTGCTCGCGCATCCTGGTTCGTGGAGTAAGAGCCCGTACTTCAAACAGGCTCAAACACTGGTATTGCTAACGGAAGCTCAATGAACGTCGAACAATTCGCCAACGAACTCAAGCTGTCAACCGAACTGCTTCTGGAACAGCTGAAGTCTGCGGGTGTCCACAAGACCAACGGGGATGACGCCATTACCGAAGGCGACAAGACCCAGTTGCTGGATCACCTGCGCAAAATGCACGGCGCCGCCGAAAAGCCCGCCAAGACCAAGATTACGCTGACGCGCAAGCAAACCACGGAAATCAAGAAGTCCGATGGCATGGGCAAGGCGCGCACCATTCCGGTCGAAACCCGCAAGAAGCGCACCTATGTAAAACGCGAAGCCGGTGCCGCCCCGGAGGAAATCGATGTAGCTGCTGCGCTCGTCCCTGAAGCCGCGCCCTTCGTCCCGGAACCGGCAGCGGAATCAGCGCCTGCAGCGCCCGAGTCGACGCCGCAACCGGCTTCCGAGCCGGAAGTGCAGCTAGCAACAGCGCCAGAAGAATCGGCCACGGTCAGCAAAGCGCCCCCGGCGGCGGGCGAGAAGGTCCGCAAAACCACGCGGATTTCCAAGCAGGCAGTGATCAGCGAAGCTGAATTAAAAGTGCGGGAGCTGGAAGCCAAGCGACATCAGGCATTGCAGGACCGGCAGGCAGAAGACGTTCGCGTCAAACAGGATCTGGAAGTGGCGCGCAAGTCGGCAGACACTGCGCGCGTCGAAGCGGAGAAAGCGCCCAAGGCCGAACCCTCCACCGGCACCTTGCACAAACCTGCGAAACCACCGGAAAAGCCTGGCGAGAAGAAAGCCGGCAAGAAGAACAAACCCAGCGAACGCGACGAGGCGCACAAGAGAAGGGGCCTCAAGGTTCGCGGCGATAGCGGCAGCGACGGCGGCTGGCGGGGCAAGAAGGCCGGAGGCAAACACAAGGTAACCGAGGGCGAACATCAGTTTGTCGCCCCCACTGAGCCCATGGTGCATGAAGTCTTGGTGCCGGAAACCATCTCGGTAGGCGACCTTGCGCACAAGATGGCGGTAAAGGCAGCAGAAGTCATCAAGGTGCTGATGAAGCTCGGTTCCATGGTCACGATCAACCAGGTGCTGGATCAGGAAACTGCCATGATCGTGGTGGAGGAAATGGGCCATGTCGCGAAGCCGGCCGCGTTGGATACGCCGGAAGACTTCCTGGAGACCAGCGGCGAAGGTCTTGATACCGCCGAGGCCGTGCACCGGGCGCCGGTAGTCACCGTCATGGGCCACGTGGATCATGGCAAGACCTCGCTGCTGGATTACATCCGCCGCGCCAAAGTGGCCGCCGGCGAGGCGGGCGGGATTACCCAGCATATTGGCGCCTATCACGTGGAAACCACCAAGGGCATGATCACCTTCCTCGACACCCCGGGTCACGAAGCGTTTACGGCCATGCGCGCGCGCGGCGCGAAAGTGACTGATCTTGTGGTCCTGGTTGTGGCCGCGGATGACGGCGTCATGCCCACCACCATCGAGGCCATCCACCACGCCAAGGCTGCCGGCCAGGTCATCCTGGTGGCAGTCAACAAGATCGACAAGCCGGACGCCAACCCGGAGCGCATCCGCCAGGAAATGTCCAGCCAGCAGGTGGTTCCGGAAGAATGGGGCGGTGATTCCATGTTCGTGGATGTGTCAGCCAAGTCTGGCCAGGGCATCGACAACCTGCTCGACGCCATCCTGTTGCAGGCCGAAGTGCTCGAACTGAAGGCGCCCAAGGAAGCGCCGGCAAAAGGTGTCATCATTGAATCCCGCCTGGACAAGGGCCGCGGCCCGATGGCCACCCTGCTGGTGCAATCCGGCACCCTCAAGCGCGGCGACGTCATCCTGGCCGGCCAGGCCTTCGGCCGGGTGCGCGCCATGCAGGATGAGAACGGCAAAACCATCAACGAGGCCGGCCCGTCCATCCCGGTTGAAATCCAGGGCCTGTCCGATGTGCCCAACGCCGGCGACGATGCGCTGGTCCTGCCGGACGAACGCAGGGCGCGCGAAATCGCCCTGTTCCGCCAAGGCAAGTACCGCGACGTCAAGCTGGCCAAGCAGCAGGCCGCCAAGCTGGAATCCATGTTCGATCAGATGGGCGAGGGCGAGGTCAAACAGATGCCCCTCATCCTCAAGGCCGATGTGCAGGGCTCCTACGAGGGCCTGGCCAATGCTCTGCAAAAACTCTCCACTGCCGAAGTGAAGGTCAACATCATTCACAGCGGCGTAGGTGCCGTCTCTGAATCCGACGTCAACCTGGCGCTGGCCTCCAAGGCCGTCGTGATCGGCTTCAACGTGCGGGCCGATGCGCTTGCACGCAAGCTGGCGGAAAGTTCGGGCGTGGATATCCGCTACTACAACATCATCTACGAGGCCGTGGATGAAGTGAAGGCCGCCCTCTCCGGCATGCTGTCGCCGGAGAAGAAGGAAAGCGTGACCGGCCAGGTGGAAATCCGCCAGGTGTTCCGCATCTCCAAGGTCGGCGCCGTGGCGGGTTGCATGGTGCTGTCCGGCGTAATAAAGCGCAATTCGCGCGTGCGCCTGCTGCGCGACAATGTGGTGCTGCTCGACGGCGAGCTCGACTCCCTCAAGCGCTTCAAGGATGACGTGAAGGAAGTGAAAGAAGGCTTTGAATGCGGCCTTTCGCTCAAGAACTTCAATGACATCAACGAGGGCGACCAGGTGGAGGCGTACGAGGTCGTGGAAGTGGCGCGGACGTTATGAGTCTGTGAAGGGTCAAGGGTGAAGGGAGAAGGGCGAGACACCTTCACACCCCCCTTCCCCCTTCCCCTTACAAAATGCCCAAAGAATTTCCCCGCTCCCGCCGCGTTGCCGACCAAATTCAGCGCGAACTGGCCGAGATTATTCGCAC
>JBAWGM010000200.1:0-1586 GCA_049592895.1 Thiobacillaceae bacterium
GGAAACCCTGGACAAGTACGGCCGCGGGACACCGGACGACTGGCTCGAGCGCAACATCTACTCCCCCCACTCTGGCGCGGGCATCGTGCTGATGATGGCGATCAACCTAGTGCTGTTTGGGCCGATCGGCCTCACCATCTGGGCCGTGCAAATGGCCTGGATCCCTATCACCGCCGCTGGCATTATCAACGGTATCGGTCACTACTGGGGCTACCGCAACTTTGCTGCGGAAGACGCCTCCACCAATATCGTGCCCTGGGGCATTATTATTGGCGGCGAGGAACTTCACAACAACCACCACGCCTATGGCACTTCGGCCAAACTTTCCGCCAAGTGGTACGAGTTTGACATTGGCTGGATGTACATCCGCATGATGGCCGTGTTTGGACTGGCAAAGGTGCTGCGCGTGGCACCCAAGGTCGGCTGGCGGCCGATCCGCCCCACTGTCGATCTAGGCATGTTGCAGGCGGTCATCACCCACCGTTACGACGTCGTCACCCGTTATGCCAGCAGCATGAAGCAAGTGCTGGCGGATGAAGTCAGTCGCCTCAAAGCCAATGCCCACATGCCCCAGGTTGACCTGAGCGCCCTGCGCCAATGGCTGCGCCTTGAGCCCGCCGCTTTGCAGATCCAGGACAAGGTCGCGCTGGACAAGATGCTGGCCAGGAGTGACAAGCTCGACACCATTTACCGGATGCGCGCCGAACTCTCTGCCGTGTGGGAACGTTCGAACGCGAGCAAGGAACAACTAGTCAAGCAACTTCAGGACTGGTGCCAGAAAGCCGAAGCCAGCGGCATCGAAGCCCTGCAGGAATTTTCACAGCGGCTAAGGCGCTACGCTTGACGCAAAGTTGAACTCTAACGAAAAACCCGCCATTCGGCGGGTTTTCTTTTCCTGGATCAGGCTCGATTACTTGAGCTTGGTTTCCTTGTACATCACGTGCTTGCGGGCCTTGGGGTCAAACTTCATGAACTCCATCTTTCCCGGCGTGGTCTTCTTGTTCTTGGTAGTGGTGTAGAAGTGCCCGGTTCCAGCGGTGGACTCAAGCTTGATCTTGTCGCGGCTCTTACTCGCCATGTTGTTCTACTCCTTAAATCTTTTGGCCGGCTGCTCGCATTTCGACCAGTACGGCATCAATGCCCTTCTTGTCGATGGTGCGGAGCCCCGCATTGGTCAGACGCAGGCGAACAAAGCGATTTTCGCTTTCCACCCATAGGCGGCGCTCCTGCAAATTGGGCAGGAAGCGGCGCTTGGTCTTGTTGTTGGCGTGGGAAACGTTGTTCCCAACCATGGGTTTCTTACCCGTAACTTGGCACACGCGGGCCATGATGCGCTCCAACTGAATTCGGAAGACCGCGATTTATACCATGAAACGCCGGCTCAGAGCAAACCGGATTCAGCAAACGAGAGGATTTGTGCGCCAGCCACGATAAAGTGATCAAGCACCCGCACATCGACCAGCGCTAGCTCCTGCTTGAGTTGTTGGGTGAGCAGGCGGTCCGCCTGGCTCGCCTCGGCCACGCCGGAGGGATGATTGTGCGCCAGGATAAGGGCCGCGGCGTTATGAGCTAAGGCACGTTTCACA
>JBAWGM010000201.1:0-3605 GCA_049592895.1 Thiobacillaceae bacterium
AGGTGTGGGTGCTGCGCGACGGCAAGGCGGTGGCCGTGGCGGTGATACCAGGCATCAGCGACGGACGCATGACTGAAATCACCGGCGGCGACCTGCAAGCCGGCATGCAGGTGATCACCGACCAGAAAACCGCGGCGGCAAAATGAGCACGGTGCTGCCGCGGCAAGCCCTCGCACCCGGATCGACGGAACCGCTTGCCGCTATCGCTCATGGCTCCGCGCCGAACGGCGATGCACCGGCCCCCGCACTCCCAGTAGTCCCCGGCATGCCATTGATCCGCCTGCGCCGCGTCACCAAGCGCTACGGCATTGGCCAGGCCGAACTGATGGCGCTGAAAGGCATCGACCTCGACGTCAGCGCCGGCGAGTTCGTCGCGATCATGGGGCCGAGCGGGTCCGGCAAATCCACCGCGATGAACATCCTCGGCTGCCTCGATACGCCCAGCGCCGGCCAGTACCTGTTCCATGGCGCGCATGTCGAAGCGCTGTCGCGCGACCAGCGGGCGCGGCTGCGCCGTCGCTATCTGGGCTTCGTGTTCCAGGGCTTCAACCTGCTGGCGCGTACCTCGGCGCAGGAAAACGTCGAACTGCCCCTGCTGTACCGCGGCGAGAGCGCGGTGCTGAGGCATGCGGCCGCGGCCAAGGCGCTGCAGTCGGTGGGCCTGGGCGGCTGGGAACATCACACCCCGGGCGAGTTGTCCGGCGGGCAGCAACAGCGCGTCGCCATCGCCCGTGCCATCGTCACCGAACCGGCGGTGCTGCTGGCCGACGAGCCGACCGGCAACCTCGACACGCAGCGCAGCCAGGAGATCATGGAACTGCTGCGCGGCCTGAATACGAACCACGGCATCACCGTGCTGATGGTCACCCACGAACCCGACATGGCAGCCTATGCGCAACGCCAGGTGCACTTCCTTGATGGCCTGGTGCACAGCGATGCGCCGAATCAGCATCCGGTCCCGGCGGCGGGGTAGGCACCATGCTGCTTAACACCTTACTCCTCGCCCTGCGTTCGATCCGCCGCAACCTGCTGCGCTCCTTCCTGACCATCCTGGGCATCGTGATCGGCGTCAGCGCGGTGATCACCATGGTGACGCTGGGCCATGGCGCGACGCAGGCGGTGCAGATGCAGATCTCCAGCCTCGGCAGCAATCTGCTGATGGTGCGTGCGGGTCAGCGCCAGGGGCCGGGCGGCGGGGGCGGAGGCGGTGGCGCACCGTCGTTCAAGGAGGCCGATGCCGATGCGATCCTGGCCCAGATCGGCGGCATCCAGGCGGTGGCGCCTGAAGGCCGCATCGGCGTGACCGTGATCGCCAACGGCCGCAACTGGGCGACCAACGTCAGCGGCAGCACCAATGCCTGGTTCGTCACCGGCAACTGGAAGCTCGCTTCCGGGCGCATGTTCACCGACGCCGAACAACTGGCCGGCGCGGCCGTCTGCGTCATCGGCGAGACGGTGCGGCGCGAGATCTACGGCGGCACGCGCGGGCTCGGCGAGCAACTGCGCATCAAGCAGTTCTCCTGCGAAGTGATCGGCGTGCTGGCCAGCAAGGGCCAGGCGGCGATGGGCAACGACCAGGACGACACGGTGCTGGTGCCGCTCCACACCTTGCAGCGCCGCGTCACCGGCAACCAGAAGGTCGCCACCCTGCTGGTGTCGATGCAGGACGGCAGCGACAGCACGCGGGTCAAGGCCAGCCTCACGCAACTGCTGCGCGAGCGCCGCAAGCTCGCCGAAGGCGACGACGACAATTTCAACGTGCTCGACACCAAGCAACTCGCCGAAACGATCTCGGGCACGACCCAGGTGATGACCACCCTGCTCGGCGCGGTGGCTGCGGTGAGCCTGCTGGTGGGCGGCATCGGCATCATGAACATCATGCTGGTCAGCGTGACCGAACGCACCCGCGAGATCGGCCTGCGCCTCGCCATCGGCGCGCTGGAGCGCGAGGTGCTGCTGCAATTCCTGATCGAGGCAGT
Organism: Thiobacillaceae bacterium; assembly: GCA_049592895.1. Lineage (GTDB taxonomy): Bacteria > Pseudomonadota > Gammaproteobacteria > Burkholderiales > Thiobacillaceae > DASQBT01. The sequence continues at coordinate 1,980 of JBAWGM010000201.1, forward strand.
GGTGCTGGCGGCACTGGGCGGCGTGGTCGGCATCATCATAGCCACCGTCGCGTCGATCGTGCTGGCCAGCGTCATGAGCGTGCCTTATATGTTCGACCCGACCATCAACCTGCTGTCCTTCGTGTTCTCCGCCGGCATCGGCGTGCTGTTCGGCTACTTCCCCGCCAGGCGTGCCGCGCAGATGGATCCGATCGAAGCGCTGCGGCACGAGTAAAGACCGTGTTCAAGCGCTTCGATGCCGGTATCAAGCAGCGCTTTCGTCTTGTTATTCGTGTTCCAGACTGATCTCAAAGAGTTTGCCTACCGGAGGGAATTGCCAGAGCCCCTTATGGCGTTGCCAAACGCTTGCGGTGAGGCCAAAAGCGGCTCATCAGCGGCTTGACACTGGTTCCATGGACAAGGATGGAAAGCGACACTGCAACCAGCGTTAATTGAATCAGTTCCAGGGCCAGATCTTCGGGGAGGCCGTGTTGTATGGCGTACATCAGGTAGTACAGTGAACCTATGCCGCGCACACCGAACCACCCCACCATGCTGCGTATCGGCCACGATGTGCGGCTGCCCAGCAGGCTGGCGAGGACGCTGACCGGGCGCGCTAAGACAAACAGAAACAGCGCGAGTCCGACTGCCCGCCAGCTCCAGGAATCAAGAAATAGCGTGCCGCCGATCAGCAGGACGAGCATCAATTCCGAAAGCCTCTCCAGATGTTCCTTGAAGACCAGCGATCCTCCGCTGACGGTCGGAGGTGGCTCGCTATCAGGGCTTGCTCTTGCAGCTTCCGGTTCGATCCTGTCGGGTTGCGGCCGGTCGCGGCGATGACGAGCGGCGCTAGCGAGCTTGAGCTCGGTCTGGCGCAGCGCGACGGCGGCAAAGAATACCGCCAGAAATCCCCACGCATTGACCAGCACACTCAAGCCGTACACCACGCCGATCAACCCGAGTCCGAGGAAGTCGTCCATCAGCTTGTACTCGGGTGGCTCGGCGCGCAGCTTCCATCCCAAACGGGCCAGGGCGGCGCCGGAGATGATTCCGATCGTGATTCCGGCCGCCGTGGCCCACAGCACATCGACCAGCGCCCAGCGCAGGCCGAATTCACCCAGATCGTGCAATCCGAGCAATCCCATCCCCAACATCACGAACGGGAACGCGCTCCCGTCATTCATGCCCGCTTCGCAGGTCAAGGTGAAGCGGAGTTGGTCGCGGTCACCGGGGTGGCGGATCTGGACATCGGTAGCCAACACCGGATCGGTGGGTGCCAGGATGGCACCCAGCAGGACACGAGATCAGCCTGTCAGTTCGCGCGTGGTTGAAGCGCATAATCTCGGCTTATAGTAACCATCGGTTGACAGTTGTCAGCCATTTGCTGTCGGGCCGCGAGTTGCTGCGGCAGCGAACTGAAGTAGTGTCCATGATCTCGGGCGTGTCGTATTTCGCGATCGCTTCTTCCAGCGCTGCGACGGTGACATCGGCGCCGAGGCTATTCACCAGCCGCCGCGCCAGGACGCGGGTCGCCCAGTCAAGCACCACGGTCAGATACACGAAGCCACGGCGCATCGGACCGTAGTCGTGCCAACTGCCCACACCTGATTCGGCGTGTCGATGCTCAGCCCACGCAGCAGATACGGA
>JBAWGM010000202.1:0-4226 GCA_049592895.1 Thiobacillaceae bacterium
CTCGACCATTCGCCTGAAGCACTGCCCGAAGCCATCGCGCAACGCTTGGGCCTTCCCGTGGCGGAGCTGGGTGAGATCAAAATCTTTAAGCGCAGCTACGACGCGCGGAAGTCCCATGCGCTACTCCTGATCTATACGGTCGATGTCGAAGTCGGGGACGAGGCGGCGCTTGGGAAGAGATTGCGCCATGACCGCAACGTCACGCCCACCCCGGATACCAGCTACCACTTCGTCGGCCATGCGCCGGAGAAGCTCGGGACGCGTCCCCTGGTAGTGGGCTTTGGCCCCTGCGGCATCTTCGCGGCGCTGGTGTTGGCGCAGATGGGTTTCCGTCCACTGGTGCTGGAGCGCGGCAAGGCAGTGCGCGAGCGCACCCAGGATACTTGGGGGCTGTGGCGAAAACATATTCTCAATCCTGAATCCAACGTGCAGTTCGGCGAGGGCGGGGCGGGCACGTTTTCCGACGGCAAGCTCTACAGCCAGATCAAGGATCCTAAGCACTATGGCCGCAAGGTGCTCACCGAGTTCGTCACGGCGGGCGCGCCCGGGGAAATTCTCTATGTGTCCAAGCCTCATATCGGCACCTTCCGACTGGTGGGGATGGTGGAAACCATGCGCCACGAGATCGAGGAACTGGGCGGAGAAATCCGCTTCCAGCAGCGCGTCACCGACCTGCTGATCGAAAGCGGACAGGTTCGCGGCGTGACGCTCGCAAGCGGCGAAGAGATTCGCGCGGATCATGTCGTCCTGGCACTCGGGCACAGCGCCCGCGACACCTTCGAGATGCTGCATGCGCGCGGCGTGTTCATGGAAGCCAAGCCGTTTTCCATCGGACTGCGCATCGAACATCCGCAGTCGCTGATTGACAAGGCACGCTTCGGCAGACACGCGGGCAATCCCATCCTCGGTGCCGCCGACTACAAGCTGGTGCACCACGCGAAGAACGGCCGTTCGGTCTACAGTTTTTGCATGTGTCCCGGCGGCACGGTCGTTGCCGCTGCGTCCGAGCCGAACCGGGTCGTCACCAATGGCATGAGCCAGTATTCGCGCAATGAACGCAATGCGAATGCCGGCATTGTTGTCGGCATTACGCCGCAAGACTATCCCGGCGGCCCATTGGCCGGAGTGGAGTTCCAGCGCCGGTGGGAATCGCGCGCGTTTGAATTGGGCGGCGGCAACTACGACGCGCCCGCGCAGCTTGTCGGCGACTTTCTGCGCGGCGTTCCCTCCACGCAACTCGGTGCAGTGGAGCCCTCATACACGCCCGGGGTCAACTTGAGCGAACTCTCAACCAGCCTCCCTGCCTATGCAATCGAGGCGATCCGTGAAGCGCTGCCCGCATTCGACCGGCAGATCAAGGGCTTCGCCATGGCGGACGCTGTGCTGACCGGCGTGGAAACCCGCACCTCGTCGCCGTTGCGCATCACCCGTGGCGAAGATTGCCAAAGCCTGAATGTGAAAGGGGTATATCCCGCAGGCGAGGGCGCGGGCTACGCAGGCGGCATCTTGTCGGCAGGTGTGGATGGCATCAAGGTGGCCGAAGCAGTGGCGCGCGATATGCTGGCCATCCGCAACCCTGGCAAAGACGTAACCGGAATCCGCGGTTAACGAGGCTGTCTATCGTGTCAGCGCGATCCGCTGTGATGGTGGCTGGCAAGAGGGCTCTTCAATAGGTCGCTCCTGAGTCCGTACCCGACGTCGTCGGTTAGAGTGGGAGCGCGTCCGTGTCCCGCGCGTCGATTTCTTAGAGTTCGGCGTTGCGGAGTGGCAAGGTTCCGACTTCGATCCCCGCCCACGCTGTCAATACGGGGAATGCATCGCCCGATAGCACCCGGTACTCACGATAGCGGGCGCCCAGCAGGGGGTCGTCCCAGGGGCCGGTCAAAGAGGGATGACACATGAGCAAGTCGCCATCTGACGCGCTCATGAACCATACCCGCAAATTATGCAGATAGCGCCTCTCCGACATGTCAAATCCGTATACGCCAAGCAGGTGCTGGTTCTGACCGTAACCATGCTTCTTCGCGAGCCGGGATAACGCTGATGCACCGAGATATCCTACCAATTCGGCTTTGAACTTGGCGGACAGAGGAAGTTTTAGATTCGACCGGTGCTCGGGAGGACGGGTGGCCCGCAGCCAGGGCTTGCGTGAGCCATAGCGTTTATTAAGCACTTCAAGAAGCGTGTCCCTGATGAGAGGGAGTTGATGGACATGCTGATGTCCATCTACAAAATCCGGCATTTGACCAGTGGTCAGTTCGAAACGCTCGAACTGACGCAGCATTTCGCGCTTCAGCGCAGGTCGGCTCAGTCCGCGTGCGTATGCCAGCAAGATCAGATTCGGCAGCCGGTGCACCATCCGATTGTGCCCAAGATCCTCAGTGAAGTTGAGGTGCAGGCCGACTTCAACATGGGTTGCATCGGCCGCCTTCAGGGCCTTCCAGCCCGCGGGCCAGGCCGGCCTATCGACCAGACAACTGATTGCGGAAATGCGATTCTGGCGGGCGAGGTTGAGTGCCGCCTGGTTGATTCCGGCGTGCAATCCGAAATCATCCACACAGACATGAATCGTGCGTCTTGAGCCTGATGATGCGTCTTGCTGCGCCGCAGGCGTGCCGTACAATGCGCGATGAGTGTTAATGACGGGCCCCTCATGTTCTTCCTTCCTCGCCGCACCACGCTCTTCATTCTGGTGGGAAGTGCGGCCGCGCTCACGCATTTCCTTACCGTCGTCCTGATCGTGGAGCAACTGGCTCTGGCTCCGCTCAAGGCGAATGTAATCGGCTGGCTGTGCGCGTTCGGCGTGTCGTATGGCGGCCATTATTCCCTGACCTTTGCCGACCATGCCGCGCCGATTTTGCGCTCAGCGCGGCGATTCTTCTTGCTCTCGGCGGCAGGATTTGCCATCAATGAATGTTCCTATGCGATTCTCTTGTCCGTAAGCGAGTTGCCTTATTACTTCCTGCTGGCCATGATCCTCGTATCCGTTGCGGTTCTCACCTACCTATTGAGCCGACGATGGGCGTTTCAGGGCACAGGCCCCTAGCGGCCATCGCCGTTTGTGAGACCTTCCAGACCGTTGCATATTCCTGCGCGGCCACCGGTCGGGTTTGCCGCAGGAAGGGATATTCACGATCCGAACCTTTAAGACCGACTATCCAGGAGGCCGGCTGGGCGCAAAGCGCCTGGGTGAGCTGGGCGTGGTCAAGCAGGACGTCCCGCGCTTTGGGTTGGTCGAACCTGCCTGCGTCATACAAGGCCTTGCGCCAGTTATCACGCCGGGGGACATTGGCCTGGTCCCAGTCATCAAAGATTCTGACCGGTTCGCGCAGTCGCAGATAGAAGGGCACATCGAAAAACTCGTTCTTGAGGAACACGATCGGCTCTCCGGGTTGGCGTTGAGAGGCAATCAAGTCGGCCAGACTCCTGTCGGACTTGGTATTGAAGACGTTGTTGGCCAGGATGGCGGACACGCAGACCACGCCGGCGACTGCGGCAATCGACTTCAATCGACGCGGCAGAATCTCCGAGCTGCCCCACTCTTGCCGCAGGGCAATTGCAACCAGGTATGCCAGCGGGGGCAAGGCGGGCAGGATATAGCCCACCAGTTTGGAAGAGGGAATGGAGAAGAAGCCGATTATCACCGCAGGCCAGATCCACATCAAGGAGCGAATGCTTGGCCGATCTCCAGTTTCCGGTCCTGCGGCCTTCCAGGCTGCGGGCAGCCAGAACGCCCAGGGAAGGGTCAGGATCAGAACCACCGGCACGTAGAACCAGAAAGGCATGGGATTGTTGAAGCCGCTTTCGGTAAAACGCTGAAAATGGTTATAGACGAAGAAATAATTCAGAAAGTCAGGGAAGCGCATCTGCATGGCTGCGAACCAGGGAACGGCCACAAGCGAAAAAAGAACAAGTCCCGGCAGCCAGACCAATTGTCGCAAGAGGTTTAGGCGACGATTCCACGCAAGCCAGATCACGATCACCATGCCGGGCAGCACGATGCCGATCAGGCCTTTCGCCAGGACGCCAAGGGCTGCCGCAAGGTAGGCACTGGCGAGCAATCCGCGATAGGGCTGGTTTCTACCGGCATTCAGCGCGGCTTCCGCCGCCAACAGAACCGCAGCGCTGATAAGACCTGCCACCAGCATGTCCAGGTTGGCAAACTGAGCGCCACCGAAAAACAGTGGCTGAGTGACCAGTATCAGCAGGCTCCAGCGCGCGATGCC
>JBAWGM010000203.1:0-3744 GCA_049592895.1 Thiobacillaceae bacterium
GCAGTTCGGCACGTGCGACAGGCAGGCGTTTCGCCAGCTTTGCCCTTGCCGCAGCCAGAGGTTGATACAACACGCCGTAACCGAGGAGAACAAGTAGGACGACGCCTCCCGCATAGAGAACCATTCGCTCTCTCGCGCTTCGCCCGGCCAGATAGCCACGCGCGCGCGCCAGCCACTCATTGGTCATGACGACGCCCCTTGTCGACGGATTTGATGCTCAAGTGTATGGCCTTATCCTTGTCTTCATACGAGCTGACCGTCAGACCCAGTGCCGCCGCCGCCGCTTTCATCTGGTCGAGCCAGGTGCTGTCTGCCTCGGCCAACGACGCACTGAGCGCACCGCCCTCATAATTCAAGGTCTGGACCCGGGTGTTGCCGACAGCGGGCCAGGCCTGGCTGAGCCGGTCCAGCAGGCCAACCAGGGCGTTGGGCGAAGGATTACCGGTGACGGTCTGCATGGACTGGAGTCGTTCTTTGACCTGCCAGGGCGGGTCGACGATGGCTGAATTGGCAGGCAGCGCCTGCTCCGCCAGCACATGCATTTCGTGCTGAACGCTGGCATCTTCCCTTGCCAGCATCGCCCAATCCAGGCTGACGCCGACCAACTGGATGACTGCCAGGGCGGTCACCCCCCAGGCCGCTGGGCGTGCCAGCCGTGTCCAGTCCACGCGCTTGAGGCCGGGGGCATGTCTGCCTTGCAACAGGTTGGGCAGTTCCGGCCACGGGGCGGTTCGCCAATCCCAGGGGCCGGCGGCCTCGGCCTGCGTTTCGAGGCCTGCGTGCCAGCGATCCCAGTCGGGTAACCCGGCGTTTTCGGCCACGAAGACTCTTAGCGCATTAGGGCGTCCGCGTTGGGCGAGGGCCAGGATCAGGCCGACCGGCGGCTCGCCATCGTCCAGAGACATCCCCTCGCACCTGCCGAATCGTGCCACTGAATTGTTGTTTCGCCAGCCCACTGACCAGCTCTCCTCACTCCACGGCAGAAGCAGATATTCGGGCTGGGCGCTATCGGGATACAAGCCCAGTCCGGCAAGTTTTGCAAGCACACGACTCAGCCAGGCTTCGTCCATGACCGCCAGGATCGCCTCGCCTCCTTTGACGCGGTCCATGACCACGGCGTGGATCGCATCAGCTTCGGTCAGGGTCGCCGCTTCGGCGGCGGCAGGCAGCAAGGGCGCCAGCCGGCGCTCAGGCAGATCCGGCAGGGTTGCCTTGACAGTGAGTACAAGGTCGCTGGCGAGAACGAGGTGGCAGCGTCGTGATCGGGGCAAATCCACCAGCTGGTTGCCGCTGCTTTGAAGTTGACCTTGATCATTCAGCAGTGCCCAGGCGCAGGTCGTTCCTTCCAGAAAGGCGTCGCGCCGCAAATAAAGGCGGAGTTCGCTCATAGCTCGGCCCTCCACACAAGTTTTGGCATGACCGGTCCTTCCCGACGATACAAAGCCTGGTTGCCGATAGCCAGGCGCTCATTCCGGACCCGCACCTGCACCAGAAAATACTGGCTTGACACCGAAACCATATCTCCCTCGGCAGTCATCCCTTTGGGCAAGGCCAGTAGAAAATCCTGGGAATTGCGGTAATAAATACGCTCCCGTCTCGCCACCATCGCGTAGGCCTGCTGCGAGCTCAAACCCTCGACCAGCGCGGCCAGAACCTCAGGACTTGCGGTATTGACGTTGATCGGCGTGCGCGTCGGCAGAGCGCATACATAGGGACGCAATGCCGAGAGCACGTTGCGGTCGAAACCCTTCACGCGCAGCAGTTCATTCACGTTGAGCAGGGAATGGTTGGCAGCCCTGTAAGGCGTCGAAAGACCTTCGTAATAGGCTGATTCGGCGCTGCTCGGGTTCAATGGCGTATCGTCTGTATCCTCCCAGTCGGCAACCGCATAGGCCAGGTCTTCCGGCAGGTGCAGGATATCCAGGAGGCGAATGAAGATCGCCAGTTGCATGTTGTCGATTTGGCCATTCAAGACCAGGTTGTTAAGGTTGTAACGCGCCTGTTCGTCCTCCATCCCGCCCGACACCCGGTAACCCTCGGCTTCCACCGGCGGCAACCGGGTTGCCCAGACTTCGCCGAGGTAATCCACGCTGCTGTGGAGCGTATCTTCCAGAAGCACTGTGGCGCCCCATTGTTCCGCTGCGCGCAAAACCCAGTGGGCCTGGTCGGCGCGGGTCAGATTTTCCATGCGGCGCCATTCCACCTGCGAGCGGAACATGAAACTGCTTGCCGCCAGAGCCGCAATCGCGACCACCAGCATGGCAACCAGCACGGCCACGCCACGCTGCCTTGCTGTAAAGGTCTGACCTTTTGGGTAAGTCATACGGTTGCGTACCATAAGTGATGGACTCACCATTATCGAAAAAGGATCATTGCACACCCACCACGCGCCGGATAGGCGTGCCATCAGCTTCGGCGATTGTAAGTTCGACGGCGCGAGGAAACGGGTTCCGTGTTTGAGTCGGCCATCCGGTCAGCCATTGCCCCCCCGCGCCCAGGTACTTGAATGCGCACGAACGCAATCCGTTGAGCAGAGTGACTTCCGTTGGTGCGTTTGCAGGGTTGTTGATGTCGGCCCACAACAAGCGACTCAAGGTTTCGCCCGCGCATCGGTAAGAGATTTTCTGCGCGCCCTGATCCGCATCATCCGGGAGCAGGCGCACAAAGTCGAATTGCGTTGCGCCATCCTGGGCAATCAAGGTGTGGAATCCGCCGCCGGTTGGATCCAACGGATCAACGCGTGTCGTGGCGTTGGCTAGATCTGCAGTCATTAGCGCAAAGGCAGCGGCCAGTTCATTCAGGTTGTCCATTTTTGCAGTGGCGTGCTTCTGGGCATTGAGCACGGCATCCAGGGCGCGATAGGCGACCACCGCAAACAGGCTTAGCAATACCATGGCTACCAACACTTCCATGAGAGTGAATCCACGAGCATTGGTCATTGGGGCAAAGTCAGAAACACTACGCTGTGCTGCAGCGTTCTACTTGGCTCCTCGTGGTCGGCAATCATCACGTCGAGGCGCTCGAAGCGTGGATTGGGTGTGGCCTTGACTTCCTGGCGAACCACGAATCGATGGTTGGCAAACTCCTGTTCCGATGTGGTGGTGTCGGGCGCAGGCCAGTCCTCGCGGGCAATGCGTTCCGTCACGATGTTCTGCGCCAGCCAGAGGGCCAGCATGTGGTTGCGGTATTCGCCCACCCCTTCGATGCCTACGCCAGAGGCGCGCAAAGCCGCAGTGAGGCCAATCGCGACAATAGCCAGGGCAATGAGCATCTCGAGCAGGGTGAAACCCCGGGCGGGTCTTGTCACGTGCCATCCCCCAGCGCAGACGACTGAAAGTGGCCGGCCTTGCCGGTAACCTTGACGCGGTCCTCGCCCAAGGCAATTTCTACAGAAACATCGTGCGTACCCTGATCGCCCAGTGGTATCCGCTGACCGAACTCAAGCGGCTGTCCGTCTACCTGGATGCTGCGAATGTACGCGCCGGTCGGCAATTGGCGGGGATGCAGCAGATCATCACCCCTGACCAGGGTCCAATCCGGTCCCTGATCGGTAAGTTCCCTTGCCTGGAATTCATAACCGTTCTCGTTGCCTATCCAGGCCAGGGGCATGCCATTGACCCCCGATTCTTCGCTAGCCAAACCAAGCAGAGCGGCCAAGCGGTCGCCCTCCTCGCGAACAACGCCGCGGTTGTCGGGGCGCAGCGCGATTACTGCCACAGAGATGCCCACCGAGATGATCACCAT
>JBAWGM010000204.1:0-3016 GCA_049592895.1 Thiobacillaceae bacterium
GCTCTGAGCCAAAACGCGTGATTCAAACTTCATGGGTGCTGGCTTGGTGAGGATTGGCTGGCGTGTGCCGGACGGGGGCTGTGCGCGCTGCCCACAGCGGACTGACGAGGATGAACACCAGGGCAAAAAAGCCAGGGCCATGGAACCAACAATGCTGAAAACGGCCTATCCGCAATTACCGCTATTGTGTGCTTGGCTTCTTGGAGGTTTCAAATGTCCCATTCGGTGAAGCGGCCTCGCGTCGTTATCGTGGGAGCCGGGTTCGGCGGCCTCGAGGCCGCCAAGGCGCTCGCTCATGCTCCGGTCGATGTCACGGTCGTCGACCGCCAGAACCATCATTGCTTCCAACCGCTGCTATACCAGGTCGCCACCGCCGCCTTGTCACCGGGCGACATGGCGTGGCCGATACGCCACATGTTGTCACGACAAAGAAACGTGACGGTCCAGATGCAAGAGGTGCGTGCGGTCGACACTGGTGCGCGCGTGGTTCGCACCGACAGCGCGGACATACCATACGACTATCTCATCCTCGCCACCGGCGCGACGCACTCGTACTTCGGCCATGACGAGTGGGCATCCGTCGCGCCGGGCCTCAAACGCATCGAGGATGCCATCCTGATCCGGCGCGGGTTGTTGATGGCATTCGAGCGCGCGGAGGTGACGGAGAATCAGAATGAACGCGCTCGCCTGCTCACCTTCGTCGTCGTCGGGGGTGGCCCCACCGGGGTCGAACTTGCGGGGGCAATCGCCGAGGTGGCGCGCCAGACGCTGCCGCCCGACTTCCGCCGCATCGACCCGCGCGCCGCGCGCATTCTGCTCATCCAGTCCGGGCCGCGTTTGTTGCCGGCCCTGCCGGAGAACCTGTCAGCCTACGCGAAGCGAACACTCGAGCGGATGGGCGTCGAGGTCGTGATCGGCAGCGCGGTAACAAAATGCGACCGCACGGGCGTCGAGGCCGGCGGCCGAGCCATCGAGGCCGGCACCATCATCTGGGCCGCAGGCGTCGTTGCTTCGCCGGTTGCTGCGTGGCTTGGCGCCTCCCACGATCGCGCAGGACGCGTGCTGGTCGAGCCGAACCTGTCCGTGCCGGGCCTGCCCGACGTGTTCGTCGTCGGCGATGCGGCCGCTGTACCCACCGCACCAGGCCGCAACGTGCCGGGTCTCGCCGCGGCGGCAAAACAGATGGGCCGCTATGTCGGCGGCGTCGTTGCCGCGACGGCGAGCGGCAGGCCACACCCTGGCCTCTTCAGATACCGCCATCAGGGCGATCTCGCCACGATCGGCCGGCGCGCCGCCGTGGTGAACCTGGGACGCATCCACTTGACCGGTTTTGTCGGCTGGCTGTTCTGGAGCATCGCCCACATCTACTTCCTGATCGGACTGCGCAGCCGCTTCGTGGTCGCGTTCGACTGGGCGTGGCAGTACCTCACGTTCCAGCGCGGCGCGCGCCTCATCACACGAAGCGAGGTTGAGTGTCCGCCGGTCGACGAATTTCGAACCTCAGACCGAAGGAGTCAAACATGAGAGTCGCCATCAACGGTGCCGAGGTAGCCGGCCCCGCGCTAGCCTGCTGGTTGCGAAAATCCGGTCACGATGTCGTGCTGGTGGAACACCCGCCCGCCTTGCGCAGCGGCGGCTACATGATCGATTTCTGGGGGGTCGGCTATGACATCGCCGAGCAAATGGGCCTGCTTCCGCAGATCCGCACGCTCGGCTACCAGGTGCAGGAGGTGCGCTTCGTCGATGCGCAGGGCCGCAAAGCGGCGGTTTCTCTGTCGATATTTTCGGTCGCATGACCCACGGCCGTTTCACCAGCCTGCGCCGGTCCGATCTTGCGGCGACGATTTATCACGCCCTCGATGGGCAGGTCGAGACCATTTTCGGCGATTCGATCGCGCATATCGAAGACGCGGGCAATCGCGTTCGAATTGGGTTCGACCATGGCGCCGCGCGCGAAGTCGATCTGGTCATTGGCGCTGACGGCCTGCACTCGCATGTGCGCGACCTGGTTTTCGGCCCCAAGGCGGGAGTCGAGGTCTCGCTGGGCTACCACGTCGCCGCCTTCGAGGTCGACGGCTACCGCCCGCGCGACGAAGTGGTGTATGTCAGCCATGGACGTCCCGGGCGGCAGATTTCGCGTACTTCCATGCGCGAGGACAAGACGCTGTTCCTGTTCGTGTTTCGCGACGAATACCTCGATGGCGCAAATCCACCAGCAATGCCGAGCGCAAGGCCGCGCTCACCGGCATGTTTGCCGACGCGGGCTGGGAAGGCCCGCGCATCCTCGCGGCCAAGGAAGGGGCGGGCGAAATCTATTTCGACGGTGTGAGCCAGATCCGCATGACCCGATGGCACCAGGGACGCGTCGGCCTGATCGGCGACGCCGCCGCCTGCGTTTCCCTGCTGGCTGGCGAGGAAACCGGGCTCGCGATCACCCAGGCCTATGTGCTTGCGGGCGAGCTGCACGCCGCAAATGCCGACTACAGTGCTGCCTTCGCCCGCTACGAGCAGCGCATAATGCCGTTCCTGCGCGCCAGGCAGCAATCGGCCGCCGCTTTCGTGTCCTCGTTCGCGCCGAGAACCGCTTTCGGTCTGCACTTTCGCAATGTCGTGTCCAGGCTGCTGGCGCTGCGCCCGATTGCGGACTATTTCATCGGCCGCGGACTGCGCGACGACCTGGATATGCTGGCCTACGGCTAGCGCCCCTTGGCGGAATCAACCGCCGTGGTCCGAGCTCGGGGCCGCACGCACCTCCGGCCTTCGGCGGCAGGCACTGCTCCGCCCCTCGTGCCGCTACGCCCCACTCGATCATCTAACGAGCCTTCTAAGCTATTGATTCGTAATGCGCTCGCCGCTGCCTTGTAGATTTTTACCGTCAACCTGTCAGGCACCAGCATTGGCGCGGGTTTCCGGGCCGTTCTGCCAAAGCCGACCTTTCGAGATCTATCGAAGTCCATCGGCGCATCGACATCTAGTCATTCGCCCACCCTCGTTCGACGCAGCGAATCCGCAATCA
>JBAWGM010000205.1:0-3169 GCA_049592895.1 Thiobacillaceae bacterium
TGCTGTTGATGGCGCTGGGCGGGGCCTTTTACATCAATCATGTGGCTGGCGGGGGCTGGATTCTGATCGCCGGTCTGTGCGTACTTACGGTAATGCTGTTCGGATGGTTCGGCACGGTCATCCGGGAAAGCGAATCCGGCGTCCACAACAAGCAGGTGGACATGTCCTTCCGCTGGAGCATGAGTTGGTTCATTTTTTCTGAAGTCATGTTTTTCGCCGCATTCTTCGGCGCCCTTTTCTACACCCGGGTCTTGTCCGTGCCATGGCTGTCGGAAGGCGACACGATGAAGCAGTTGTGGGACGGCTACAAGGGCGGCTGGCCGAGCGCAGGCCCCGGGCTGCAGTCGGAGGGTTTGAAGTTCACGCCGATGGAGGCTTGGGGCATTCCCGCCATCAATACCTTGTTGCTCCTATCCTCTGGTGTGACGGTCACCTGGGCCCATTGGGGCCTCAAGAAGAACAACCGCAATCAACTCATCTGGGGGTTGGCAGCGACAGTTGCCCTGGGCCTTACCTTTCTGTTCTTGCAGGCGCACGAATATCACGAGGCATACAGCCGGCTGGGACTGACCCTTGGCGCAGGCGTTTATGGCGCCACGTTCTTCATGCTGACGGGATTCCATGGTTTTCATGTGACCATCGGCACATTGATGCTCATTGTTGTGCTGTTTCGCGCCATCAAGGGGCATTTCACTCCGGAACACCACTTCGCATTTGAGGGGGTGTCGTGGTACTGGCACTTTGTCGACGTGGTCTGGCTGGGCCTGTTCATCTTCGTTTACTGGCTCATTTGATCGCCCGGCAGGCCAGAACGATGGCCGCGTGAGCGGCCATTTTCTTTCATCTCCGGGCGCTTAGTGTCCTCTGAGCCCCTGTGCAGGGATGAGGCCGAAGTAATAACTCGCCATAAGCAGCAGGAACAGCGCCAGCGAAAGGGAAATCCGGATGGTGAGCGCCTTGACCGTACGATCGCTTCCGCCCTTGTCATGCACCAGGTAATAGAGAGCGCTGCCCAGACTGAACAGGATGAGTAGAAAAATGCCGATGACGAGAAAGCGCATTGTGTCCTCCGATGGTTTTCGGCAAATAGTTTAACGGAAACTGGAATGATAGGGTTTCAATTCGGGGCCTACCAATTTCGCCCGGGCCTCTGGCCGGGTCTGGCGGCGTTGTTCTTTTTCGTGCTTACCCTGTTCTTGGGAAATTGGCAGACCCATCGAGCGGAATACAAGCGAATGCTGCAGGCCCGTTACGACCGGGGAGAACATGCGGAGCCTATCCATCTCGGAGGGCAACTTCAGGATAAAGAGAGCCTGCTCTTTGACCGCGTGGAAGCGCGGGGGGAGTTTGACCAGTCCGGACAGATACTTATCGATAACCGCGTGGTCAACGGGGTGGCGGGTTATCATGTGGTGGCACCCCTGCGCATCAATGGATCCAGACTGTACGTTCTGGTCAATCGAGGATGGGTGGCGGCTGGCACGGATCGCAGTCATTTGCCGTTCATTCCCGAGTTGAAGGGGCAGGTCAGGATTGTCGGCATCGCGGTCGATCCGGTCACCAGGTATTTTGAGTTCGCCGGCGCTGAACCTCGCAACGGAGTCTGGCAAAATCTCAATTTCGAGCGCTACCGGCGTGATTTTGCCAAGCCGCTTCAACCCATCCTGATCCAGCAGACCAGCGATACCCCGGATGGCTTGTACAGGCAGTGGCCCCGGCCTGATGCTGGCGTTGCCACCCATGTCAGCTACGCGCTGCAGTGGTATGGTCTGGCGGCAACCATCGTGGTGCTTTTTCTTGTCTTGAATGTGAAAAAACGTGTCCAGAGCTAAGCTGATACTCATCTTTTTCCTGTTTGCATTGCCTGTTCTGGCATCGTATCTGACGTATTACCTGTGGCATCCCAGCGCGCGCAAGAATTACGGCGAGTTGATAGCCCAGGTTAGTCTCAACGACGGCCGGGACCAAGCCGGACAGGTCATATCGGCGCAGGATTTCAAACGGAAATGGACGTTGGTCTATATAGGAGGCGGCAACTGTAGCAAGCGCTGCGAACGTTTGCTGTATTACATGCGACAGATACGCAGTGTCCAGGGGCCGGAGCAGGATCGCATCAATCGTTTGTGGATGGTGACTGATGGCCAGGATCCCAGCGCGGCGCTGCTGGCACAGCATCCGGGTTTGCGAGTTGTCCGGACGCAGGACCCGGTCTTCCTGGCCCAGTTCCCCGGAGCGCAATCCGGCAACCATGTCTACATGGTTGACCCGCTGGGCAACCTGATGATGCGCTTTCCGGCGAATCCGGATCCATCGCGTATGATCAAGGACCTTAAGCAGTTACTTAAAGCCTCACAGATAGGCTGAACTGATGATTTTTTTTCACCGCCTAATATTTGCTGCTCTGTGTCTGGCCTTTACTGTCGTGGTCTTGGGCGCATATGTGCGTTTGTCCGATGCAGGCTTGGGCTGCCCCGACTGGCCCGGCTGTTATGGACACATCAGCCCGCATCACGCAGCCGAAAATATCGCTGCTGCAGAGTCCATGCAGCCGGGCGGCCCGGTGTCCCAGCCCAAAGCCTGGAAAGAGATGATCCACCGGTATTTTGCCGGCACCTTGGGATTGCTGATCCTGTCCATTGCGGTTGTGGCCTGGACCAGGAGAGGGGACATGACGCAGGGGCGAGGTCTGCCCACGCTATTGCTGCTTGTCGTCGTGTTTCAGGCCTTGCTGGGCATGTGGACCGTGACCGAACTGCTCAAGCCTCTGGTGGTTACGGGTCACCTGATCGGCGGCATGGCCACGCTTGCCTTGCTGACCTGGCTTTGGCTGAGGGAAACCAAGATATATGACGCCTCCTACCTGCCGAAGGCACCATGGCTCAATCCTTGGGCCGTCCTGGGCTTGGTGCTGCTTGCAGCGCAGATCGTATTGGGCGGCTGGGTCAGCACCAATTACGCGGCGCTAGCCTGCCCGGATTTCCCGACTTGCCAGGGCACATGGGTTCCAAACATGGATTTTGTTCCGGCATTTACGTTGCGCCGGGAGTTGGGCATGGATGGCCACGGGAGGCTGTTGACCCATCAAGCCCTGACCGCCATCAACTGGACTCACAGACTCGGAGCTCTGGTTGTGTTCATGTACCTGGGCTGGCTGGGCTCCAAGATGCTT
>JBAWGM010000206.1:0-12386 GCA_049592895.1 Thiobacillaceae bacterium
GCGATACCACATTGTTGTTTCGTGGGCCGCCAGCTGACGCTCGCGAAGGGCAGTCCCTGGCCGAACACTGCCGTACAACAAATCCAAGCCTACGTCTTCAGCTTCTGAATCGCGTTCTGGATTTCCACAATTGCACGTTCGATCTCATCATCCGAGATGGTCGCGGACTTGCCCGGCTGGGGCTTGTCGATTTGCGTGGTAAACACATTTTCCGGCAGCGACAGAGTGGAGATCGCTTCGGCACCAGGCCTCTTGGGCTCACCCCAGGTCATGGTCACCAGCGACAGGTTGTCACCATTTTCACCGCCGCGGAATTCGGCATGGTCCATGAGATGGCGCACCGCATCCTCCAGGCTGTAAGCCTGAAGGATGGCAGCAATTTCAGGAATGGTGACTGACCCCCAGATCCCATCCGAACACAGCAGCATGGTGTCGCCCTCATGTATTGGCATGGGCATGCTGCATTCCACCACTGGCGTCATGTAGCCGCCCAGACAGTTGCTGACCTTGTTGCGATCAGGATGGGTGAGGGCCTCCTGTTCGGAAATAAGGCCTTCACGAATTAACTGGGCGACGGCAGTGTGGTCTTCAGTGCGGGAAATCAATTTGCCTTCGCTGAAGTAATACAGGCGCGAGTCGCCCACATGGGCCCAGTACGCCGTGCCATCCTGCACCACCACTGCCACGCAGGTGGTATGGGGAATTTCCAGCAAGTCATGTTCAACTGCGTAGTCGTTGATGGCATAATGCGCCCGCAAAATCGTATCGTTGAGAAAGCCTTGCGGGTCAGGCAGGCGGGGCTTGGCAAGCCGCTGGAAATATTCGGTCAATATCTGCACGCCGATCTGGGCGGCAATCTCGCCATGCATGTGCCCGCCCATCCCATCGTTCACCACCATAAGCAAGGCATCCCGGCTGTAGGAATAGGCCACCCGGTCCTGGTTATTCTTGCGTCCTCCCTGTCTGGACGCCTGATATATGGTGAATTTCATCGTCTCGCGGTTTTCTTATGGCAATTGTCGAATCAGAACAATTCCTTGTTGAGCGACTTTTTCAGGCTCTTCAACAGGGAACGTTTACGCGGTGCCAGGGCGGTGCCGTCCATGAGGATCTTTTGCAGCTTGAAAACACTCTGCGGCCGTTCCATGTAATTCAGCCTCAGACACCAGTCTATCGTCTCCAGTAGTTGGTCGGAATATTCTCCCACCCAGGTTTCGGTCGCTGGCTTCAGCCTGTCATCTTGGAGCCGGGCGTCCGCCGCCTGCGGCGGGAAGCCCGCGAGACAGGCATACATGCTGGCGCCCACGCTGTAGATGTCAGTCCATGGACCCAGCCGCTCGCGGTTTTGATATTGCTCCAGAGCGGCAAAACCCGGCGTGTACATGGGTTGCAGGCGGGATTCTTCCAAGGTCAGGGTTTGCCGGGCGGCGCCAAAATCGATCAGTACCGGCGAGCCGTCCTGGCGGATGTAAATATTCGAAGGCTTGATATCGAGGTGCAATAATTTGTGGGTGTGCACTTGGCGAAGGCCGTTAAGCAGTTCGGCGAATACGCGGCGGATCATCCCTTCTCGGACATTTTCCTTATGGGTCTGGATGTGCTGCTGCAGAGTCTTCCCCCGTTCATAGCGCATCACCATGTAAACCGTGTCATTGGCGCGAAAGAAATTTGTGACCCTGACGACATTAGGGTGATTGATCTTGGCGAGGGTCCGGCCTTCCTCGAAAAAGCACTTCATCCCATGGCGAAAGATTGACTGCGTGTCCTCGCAACTGGCCTGAACCAGAGCCGAGCCCTCGGTGCGCAGCGCCAACGCCCCGGGCAGGTACTCTTTGATCGCCACCGCGGTATTTTCGATATCCTTGGCCAGATAGACCATGCTGAACCCGCCGCCGCCGATCTTGCGGACGATGCTATAGTCGCCTAGCTTGTAGCCAATTGGCAATGCCTGGTTGGGTTGAGTCGCCATAATTTATGGACGTATTATCCTTTTTCCATCAGCCGGAGTCAGTGCGGCTGCGCACCCATTCCATCGTCAAAGAAAAACTATCATCATGATCGCCAGCATGACCGGCTTTGCCGCCCGACACGTCGATTTGGGGTTGGCCCAGGCCACCCTAGAATTACGTTCCGTCAACCAACGTTATCTGGAAATCAGCTTTCGTTTGCCGGAAGAACTGCGCCAGATGGAAACCGTGTTCAGGGAAATGATCAGCCAGCAGCTTTCGCGCGGCAAGGTGGAATGCCGGATCGCGCTCGCCTTTCACTCCCAGACCAGTTCAAATATCGGCCTGAACGAGGCGATACTTGAGTCCTTGCTTGGCTGGCAAGCTCAGGTAAGAACCCGCTTTCCCGCAGCCATGCCGCTCACCGTCGCAGACCTTCTGCACTGGCCCGGCCTGGTGCAAACGGACCAGCCCGCGGCGAACTGGAATGAGCCTCTGCTCGAAGCGGCGCGTCAACTCCTGAATGACCTGGTCAGCAGCCGGCGCCGGGAAGGCGACAAGCTGAAGCAGTTCCTGCTCAAGCGTCTGGCCGACTGCGAAGCGCAGATTACCACCCTGACTCCGCGATTGCCCGAAATCGTGGCCAGTTTCAAGGACAAACTCGCCGCCCGCCTGAACGAGGCTCTGGGGCAGGAAAGTCATGAGCGACTCGCGCAGGAACTGGCCCTGTTCGCGCAAAAGATCGATGTGCAGGAGGAGATCTCTCGCCTGAGCGCCCATTTCGAAGAAATCCGGCGAGTGCTCGACAAGGGTGGCGCAGCAGGCAAGCGCCTGGATTTCCTAATGCAGGAATTGCATCGTGAAGCCAATACCCTGGGCGCCAAGTCCGTGTCGGTGGAAATGTCCAATACATCGCTCGAGCTGAAAGTCATGATCGAGCAAATGCGTGAACAGGTTCAGAACATCGAGTGACGTATCAGGCCGTTTCGCTGCATCTCAGATCTCCCCTGAAGGCCACTCCCTAAGTGATTTTTCCAGCGCGCTGATCTTACTCCTGGCACGTTGCGGGGCCCAGGAAAGTAACGGTCTACAAAGGCAAGCGTCTTAGCGGCCATGCACCTCTACTGGCAAATCACGATTGGAAAATTCTGCCTAATGAGTGAACGTGGCTGCCGGCGTGTTGCACCCCGTTGACATGCTTTGGCCAACATTGAGGAGTAACATTCCTTCTTGTCGGAATCGGTAAAATCTTTTCAGGGGGCGCTGTGTTCAAACGTATCTTGGTGGCCGTGGATGGCAGCCATACTGCGGAGCAGGCTTTGCAGGAAGCGATCAAGCTGGCCAGGGAACTTCAGGCACAACTTCGGATCGTGCACGCAGTCGATATTGTAAACATCAACCTGGGCGCAGAATTTCCCAATCTGTCCGCGATTTCCGATGCCATGACCAAGCGCGGACAGCAAATTCTAGTCAAGGCAGAGGCCGTGGCGCGAGAAGCCGGGATAACAGCCGAAACCCAACTGATCGAAATCGACACTATTGGTCACCCTGTCCCGGAAATGATCGCGGGCGCCGCTGAGGCGTGGCCCGCAGACCTTATCGTTATCTGCACCCATGGCCGCAGGGGGCTGAGCCACCTGTTCCTGGGCAGCGTCGCCGAGGGGGTAGTGCGAGTCGCCACGAAACCGGTTCTGCTGATCCGCGGAACGTAAACGCCCCGTGTCCGTTAAGGTGGTACGCATCTGCATGTCCGATGCGCCACTTATCGCCATCCGAGACGCCTTCATACCGTTGCCGGTCACGGAAACAAGAAATTGAAAAATGATCAATGCCGATATTTGACGAGGTTTCGAAGCCACACTTAGGCTATAGGTTCAATGGAATGATCCAGGGCAAAGCATGAGTGAAACAGACATTCCCCGCGTCAGTGCGAACTCAGGCCACGGACGATTGCTGATCATCTCCGCGCCGTCCGGAGCAGGCAAGACTACGTTGGTGCGCGCCCTGCTCAAGGCCGATCCAGCCATTCGCCTGTCCGTCTCCTACACCACTCGCGCACCTCGCCCTGGCGAGGCCAATGGCAAGGACTACCACTTCGTCGGCAAACAGGAGTTTCTTGCCATGGCAAACCGGGGCGAATTGTTGGAAAGCGCGGAGGTTTATGGCAATTATTATGGGACATCCGGGGCATGGATCGGACGCGAACTAGCCGCCGGCCGGGATATCCTGCTGGAAATCGACTGGCAGGGCGCTGCCCAGGTGAGAAGGCAATTCCCGGATGCACTGGGCATCTTCATCCTTCCGCCCTCACTGCATGCATTGCGCAACCGGTTGATGAATCGGGCACAGGACAATCAGGAAGTGATAGAGAAACGCCTGGCGGCCGCCGCGGAGGATATCAGCCACGCAGCAGAGTTTGACTATATAATCGTCAATGACGACTTTGACGAGGCTTTGCTTGATCTGGGCGCGGTGGTCAGGGCGTCCCGCCTGACCACACCCCGCCAGGCTGACCGCCTTGGGGATCTGTTTGACCAGTTCAATTCGCGGGTTCAGGGGTGAGCCGGCCTTGTTAACTCACTTTGGAGATATTGATGGCCCGCATCACCGTAGACGACTGCATCCAGAAGATTCCTAACCGCTTCGAACTTACTCTCGCGGCCACCTACCGCGCGCGACAGATTGCCCAAGGCTCCGAGTCGATGGTGGACAGCAAGGATAAGCCCACAGTAACCGCGCTACGGGAAATTGCCGCCGGAAAGGTTGGCCTTGAGATCCTCAATCGGGGCAAAGCCTAAGCCCGTTCTTTCGCCCCCAACAGCTCCGGCTGGCGACAAGCCGGAGAGCGAATTTGTCGTTCTCGCCAGTCAGCTGGCCTACCTTTCTCCGCCTGATCTGGCCCTGGTCCTCAGCGCTTTCGAAACCAGCCGCGATGCGCATGCCGGCCAGTTCCGCAAGAGTGGTGAACCCTACATTTCCCATCCCCTGGCCGTAGCCGGCATTCTTGCCCAATGGCACCTTGACCCCCAGGCCCTGGCTGCCGCCTTGCTGCATGATGTGGTGGAGGATACAGGTGCCAGCACCGAACAGATCAAGGAACGTTTTGGCGCCGCCGTTGCCCGCATCGTGGAAGGCGTGTCGAAACTCGACAAACTTTCGTTCGCTTCGGAGCAACACGCCCAGGCGGAGAATTTTCGCAAGATGCTGCTGGCCATGGCCCAGGACGTCCGGGTCATTCTTGTCAAGCTGGCGGACCGGCTGCACAACATGCGCACCATGTCGTCCATGGGTTTGGACAAACGCAAGCGAATATCCGCCGAGACCCTGGAGATCTACGCGCCGATCGCCAACCGGCTCGGCCTCTACCCGGTGTACCGGGAACTGGATGATCTGGCCTTCCGCTATCTGTATCCAAACCGTTTCCGCGTGCTCTCAAAGGCGGTCATGGATGCGCGCGGCAATCGACGCGCGCTGGTGGCAAAGGTGGAACTGGCGATCCAGGAGAAACTCGCTCAGGCCGGCGTCGACGCGCTCGTCACCGGGCGGGAAAAACACCTGTACAGCATCTACAGCAAGATGCAGGAAAAGAACCTGGCATTTACCGAGGTATTCGATATCTACGGCTTCCGCGTCGTGGTCAAGGATGTGCCTTCCTGTTACCTGGCTCTCGGCGCGCTGCACGCCCTATACAAACCGATACCGGGAAAATTCAAGGATTACATCGCCATCCCCAAGGCCAACGGCTACCAGTCCCTGCACTCCATCCTGTTCGGGCCCCAGGGCACACCCATCGAAATCCAGATTCGCACCCACGACATGCACCGGGTGGCGGAAGCGGGCATTGCCTCACACTGGCTATACAAGAGCCCGGATGTCGCCCTCAACGACGTTCAGCAGGGCGCCTACCGGTGGCTCCAATCGCTGCTGGAGATCCAGGCAGACAGCAAGGACTCGCCCGAATTTCTCGAACACGTCAAGGTGGACCTGTTTCCGGACGAGGTCTATGTCTTCACTCCCAAGGGCAAGATCATGTCCCTGCCGCGCGGCGCCACCGCCGTCGACTTCGCCTATGCGGTACATACCGATGTCGGCAGCCACTGCGTGGCGGTCAAGATCAATCATGAACTGATGCCGCTGCGCACGCAGCTGCGCAACGGCGACCATGTCGATATCATCACCGCGTCCAGCGCATGGCCCAATGCCGCATGGCTCAACTTCGTCGTCACCGGCAAGGCTCGTTCCCATATCCGCCACTATCTGCGCACCGCCAAGGCGGAGGAATCTGCCAAGCTGGGGCAGGGGCTGCTGGCCAATGCAATGAAGGCCCTCAACCCCGACGCCCCCAGTCCTTCCCTCGCGCAATTGCAGAAGGCGGCGCGTGAAACCCACAACCGCACGGTGGAAGAGCTGTACGCCGATATGGGCCTGGGACGCAAACTGCCCATGGTAGTCGCCCACCAGTTACTGCATCTGATGGGCGACGAATCCGGCCACCCGCCCCATCCGCAAAGCATCACCATTCATGGCACCGAAGGCGTAGCCGTGGAACTGGCCAAGTGCTGCCACCCCATTCCTGGCGATCCTATCCTGGGGTTCATCCACAAGGACCGCGGACTCATCATCCATACCCATGATTGCCCCAGCATCAGAGGATTTCGCGCCGACCCGGAAAAATGGCTGGACGTGGAGTGGGAAACCCCGTCCGGACACCTGTTCGACGTCGCCATCAAAGTGGTGGTCGCCAACCGGCGCGGTGTGCTGGCAAAGGTGGCAGCCGCCATTTCCGAGCAGGGTATCAACATAGGCAATATCGCGATGGAAGAGGAGGACGGCAGTCCCTACACCGTACTTTTTTTCACCTTGCAGGTGGAAAGCCGGATCCACCTGGCCAATATCATGCGCTCGCTGCGCACCCTGCCCGACGTGGTTCGTATTTACCGCGTCAAGAGCCGCAAGGATGGCCGGGCGCAGGCCCAGTAAGCGCGGCAGGCATTACAATCCGGGAAACGATTTCTACCGGATGCCATCATGAGCAAGACCATCGTCTCCACTGCCAGCGCACCTGCTGCGATCGGCACCTATTCTCAGGCGGTCAGGGCGGACAAGACGGTTTATCTTTCCGGCCAGATTGGCCTGGACCCGGTGCGAATGGAACTGGAAGAAGGAGTTGAGGCCCAGATCCACCGCGTCTTCCGCAATCTGCAGGCAGTAGCCATCGCCGCTAGCGGCAGCCTGTCGGACGTGGTCAAGCTCAACGTGTTCCTCACTGACTTGGCGCACTTTGCCAAGGTCAACGAAATCATGGCCCAATATTTCACCCAGCCCTATCCCGCCCGCGCTGCTGTTGGCGTGGCGCAGCTTCCGCGCGGCGCACTGGTGGAAGCAGATGCCATCATGGTCCTGGCCTGACAGGCTTGTCGCAGACGTCCGCCTTTCCGGTCAGCGACAGCGTCCGGGCAAAGCTGGACAAGCTGGGGATCGCCCGAGACCTTGACCTCATTCTTCACCTTCCGCTACGCTGGGAGGACGAGACCCGGATTGTTCCGATACGCGATCTCAGACCCGCGATGCCGGCCCAGATCCAGGCCGCGATCGAGCACGCGGAAATCAGCTACAAGCCGCGCCGCACCCTGCACCTGATCGTCGCGGACGAGAGTGGGCAGCTTGCCATCCGCTTCCTGAATTTCTATCCAAGCCAAGTGAAGGAATTCCAGCCCGGCAGCCAGTTTCGCTTCAACGGCGAGGTGCGCGGCGGGATGTTTGGGCTGGAAATGGTGCACCCGCGCTACCGCCGAACCTCACCCGACGCCCCGCTGCCACAAGCCCTCACGCCCGTTTATCCGACCACTGCGGGTCTCTCGCAAACCACCTTGCGCCGTCTGATCGAAAAGGCCCTGGGCACTGAACCCCTTTCCGAAACCCTGCCTGAGGCCATGCTTCGCCCCCTGTCCCTGCCCACTTTCGATTGGGCGGTTCGCGCCCTGCATCATCCGCCTCCGGACCTTGCCTGTGGTTTGGCAGACAACCGCAGTCACCCGGCATTCCGGCGGCTGATATTCGACGAACTTCTGGCCCAGCAGCTTTCCCTGCGCCAGGCAAAGAAGCGCCAGAAGAAGCTTGTCGCTCCCGCATTAAAGGCTGTCAATACTCTGGCTGAACGTCTGCTCGCCCTGCTGCCTTTTCGCCTGACTGCCGCGCAGGAGCAGGTCTGGAAAGTAATCCGCGCGGACCTCACGAATTCGCACCCGATGCGTCGGCTGCTCCAAGGCGATGTCGGTAGTGGCAAGACCGTGGTCGCTGCGCTGGCGTGCCTGCAGGCGGTGGATAATGGCTGGCAGGCGGCCCTGATGGCGCCCACTGAAATTCTCGCTGAACAGCATTACCGCAAGTTTGCCGAATGGCTCGCGCCGCTCGGGGTGTCCTTCGCCTGGCTGTCTTCCTCGCTTGCACGCAAGGACAAGTTCGCTGCGCTGCACGGCATTGCCAGCGGAGAAATCCAGATCGCGCTCGGCACTCATGCTCTGTTCCAGAACGACGTGGTCTTCCACCGCTTGGGCCTGACCATCGTGGATGAGCAGCACCGCTTCGGCGTGGCCCAGCGGCTGGCCCTTCAGGATAAAGGCAAGACGCCTCACCCGGCACCTCTCACTCCTCATGTCTTAATGATGTCCGCCACCCCGATCCCCCGTACCCTGGCCATGAGCTATTACGCCGACCTCGATGTTTCGGTCATCGACGAATTGCCTCCCGGACGGACGCCCGTGGTTACCAAGCTGGTTTCGAGCAACCGGCGCGATGAAGTACTGGCACGGGTGCGGCGGATTTGCCAGGAGGGCGGACAAGCCTACTGGGTCTGCCCGCTGATCGAGGAATCAGACAAGCTGCAACTACAAACCGCGCTCGATACCCATGCCACGCTCCGCGCCCAGTTGCCGGAGTTGTCCATCGGCCTGATCCATGGCCGTATGAAAGCGGAGGAAAAGAACGCGGCGATGGCGGGATTCAAGTCCGGTGTCCTGCAACTGCTGGTGGCCACTACCGTGATTGAAGTGGGCGTGGACGTGCCCAACGCCAGTCTCATGGCGATAGAACATGCCGAGCGCATGGGCCTGGCCCAGCTCCATCAATTGCGCGGGCGGGTGGGTCGCGGCAGCCGTGAATCCGTGTGTGTGCTGCTGTACCAGGAGCCCTTGGGCGAACTCGCGCGCGCGCGCCTGAAAATTATTTACGAATCCACCGACGGATTTGAGATTGCACGCAAAGATCTGTTGCTGCGCGGGCCGGGAGAATTATTGGGGGCCAGGCAAAGCGGGGTTCCCCTGCTGCGCTTTGCCGACCCGGAACACGATACGGATCTGCTCGAAGTGTCGGCCCGGCTGGCCGACACTTTGTTGAAGCAATCTCCCGACCAGGCCAGACAGCACCTGATCCGCTGGTTTGGCGAGCGCCAACAGTTCGAACGCAGTTGATGACTAACCTCGGCGACTTCGTGCATTACGCTGACTGGCCGCCATCACGGTCCAGCGTTCCGGGATTACATTTGGCATAATGCCGGTTTAACGTTGAAGACCCCGTTTGGCAACGCAGACTGCGGGGTGGCTGAGCCACCCATTTCTCATCCCCGCTCCCTTGCAGGATTGGCTGGTCCATTGCGGCTCGCTGACGCGCCGCCTGAAACAGCGCTGCGCTCAGTTTTCGGTGGAAAAGGTCAGCACCGCAATTCGCCCGGCAAATCCCGACGAAGAACGTGAACTTCGTCTGCGGCGCGGCCAGTACGCATACGTCAGGGAAGTGCTGCTTTATTGCGAGGGGCAGGCGGTGGTGTTTGCCCATAGCGTGGTCCCGCTCAAGAATCTGCGCGGCCCATGGAATTCGGTCACCCGGCTTGGCAACCGCCCTCTGGGCGAAGCGCTGTTCACCAACCACCTTGTCCGGCGCGAGCCTCTGTCCTACCGAACCCTCCACCCGCGGAACAAGTTGTATCAGCAGGCTGCTCGCGCGATTGACCTGGAGCACAGGGCAAGACTCTTGGCGCGCCGCTCCCGGTTCATCTTGAAGGGACGCGTCCTGTCGGTGACCGAGGTTTTTCTGCCGGCCATCCTCAATGTGAGCGATGACTCTCGCTGAGCGTTTGGTTGTTTACACCAGACTCATCCGGCTCAACAAGCCGATCGGCGCTCTGTTGCTGTTGTGGCCTACCTTGTGGGGGCTGTGGTTTGCCGCGGGCGGGGTGCCGCCGTTGCAGGTTCTGGGCATTTTCATTCTGGGCGTGTTCCTCATGCGCTCCGCCGGCTGCGCCATCAACGATTACGCTGATCGCAACTTCGACGCCCATGTGGAAAGAACCCAGGACCGGCCTCTGGCCTCCGGCCTGATCAACCCGGCGGAAGCCCTGGCCGTGGCCGCCGTGTTGTCAATTGCCGCATTCATCCTGATCCTGCCGCTAAACAGGCTGGTGCTGGCCCTTTCGGTTCCGGCGCTCCTGCTGGCGGCCAGCTACCCGTTCACCAAACGCTTTCTTGCCATCCCCCAGGCTTATCTGGGCATAGCCTTCGGCTTCGGCATCCCCATGGCCTACGCCGCGGTTCGGGGCGGGGTGCCGGTCGAGGCCTGGACCCTGATGCTGGCGAACGTGTTCTGGTCTATCGCCTACGATACCGAATACGCCATGGTGGATCGCGCCGACGATCTTAGGATCGGCATCAAGACTTCTGCGATCACGTTCGGTCACTACGATTTGTTTGCAATTGCCCTGTGCTATTTGGCCACCCTGAGTCTGCTGGACTGGACCGGCATGCACAACGGTCGCGGATTGATGTTCCAGCTCGGGCTGGGCATCGCGGCATCGATCGCCGGGTATCACCTCTACCTTATCCGCGGGCGGGAGCGAAAAGCCTGCTTCAAAGCCTTCCTGCACAACAACTGGCTGGGCGCCAGTGTCTTTGTCGGACTGGCGCTGGACTATGCGCGGTAGCAGGCGATTGGCTTAAAGTTGGCAATCCACCCTCGACAGGCTCGTGGACGGATAAGTCTGCCTGAGTTTGTCCAGTCGCTTGAGGACTTCCGGCTGTTCGCTCTTGATCACGAAATAATAACCGGTTCCCTGTTTGGGATTGGTTTCAATGTTGAGCCCGGTCAATCCCTTTGCTTCAAGATTCCGAATCCGGCGCCGTGCAAGCTCTTCGCTGTCATACAAGCCCAGGGAAATTCCATTGCGCAGCCGCTCTTCGTTGATCCTGGACGCCGCATTGATCCCCAAGGCCTTGATCTCCCCCAGTTTGGTTAACGCTGCGTTCCGGCTGGGTAGCGGCGGAAAGATTACCCGATACATCTTCAGCAGCGGAGCCTCAACGAAGGACAGTGGCTGTTCGTTTGCCAAACTGCGCAGCATATCCCTGCCCTGGTCAAATTCGGCTGCCGCCAGGCCTCGCCATTCCACACAGATTTGCTCGGTCCCGGTCTCTTGTCTAGGCGGAGCGCCGGGTTTGTCGGTCACGCTCACTTCGGCGCGGCGCAGGGAAATTCGGTCCGGGTATAGCGAAATCCTGTCGTCGCTAAGCGAACTTGATGACTTGACCCACAAGATATATCCCCCCACTACGAGATTGAGCGACACCAGGGCGACAATCACTGCGCGCATTCACTCATCCCCGCCCGCGATCAGGGCCAAGCCGTGTAATACCAGGTCCGGAACCAGGGCGGCCGGAAAGTCCAGCAGGGATGCGAGCCAAGCCCCGTCGCCACCGGTGATCAAGCAAACCGGCGCCTGCCCCGTGGCAAGGATGACGGTTTGGCGTGCCTGCCTGAGCGCGCCGGACAGCGCAAACGCCAGGCCCGTATCCACCGCATCCGCCGTGTTGCAGGCAAAGTCGCTGGTTTTGCCGTGCTGATAACCAACACCCTTGGTCCCTTGGGCCAAGGCCTCGCGCATCAACCTCAAACCGGGGATGATCATGCCGCCCGCGAATTCTCCATTCGCGCGCAGCCAGTCCACGGTCATGGCAGTGCCCAGCGAAATCACCAGCGTCTCTCCCTGTCCCATGGAATGAGCGGCAATCAGTGCCGCCCAGCGATCCGGCCCCAGCTTCTCCGGGTTTGCATAGCAGTTGCTCACTCCATACGCCTGTGTGGCGGCTGTTACCCATTGCGGCGCGAGTTCCCACGGTCTGATTGCAGAAAGGAGCACTTCTTCCCCCTGCTCTCCTGCCACGTTACATGCAAGGACTCGTTCGGGCTTGGTCAGGTTCCCGATGGCGGTGCTGAATGTTGCCGCTTCTGCGAGCAAATGCGTACCGCGCACCACAGGATGGCCGTCATAGTTCAATACCCATTTGATCCGGCTGTTGCCGATGTCCACCAGGAGTATGTTCATCGCGCCGCCTGCCTGGCAGGATGCAGCCGCAAACTGACCTCGCCGCTGCTGTAGCGTTGCAGCGGCCC
>JBAWGM010000207.1:0-6280 GCA_049592895.1 Thiobacillaceae bacterium
ATGCGCCCCAGTTCCGCCGCGCGCCGGTCGGCCAGGGCCTTCGCCTCGATTCCTTTAAGCTGCCTGGCTTCAGCCGCGATGTCTTGGTCCAGCATGCGCTTCTGCAATACGTCCTCTTCACGCTTGAGTTGCTCGCGGCGCTCTTGCTCCGCCAGTTTCTTGTCGGCTTCGCGATGCTTTTGATCCAGCTCCAGCCTCGCCTGCTCACGCATGGTCTCAAGTTCGAGTTGACGCGCCTCCTCTTTCCGGCGCCGGACGGCTTGTTCCTTGAGCTTTTTCTCCTGCTCGGCTTTCTTCTTTTTTTCCAGCGCAATGTCGGGCGGTTTGACCGGGGGCTCCTCCACCGGCTTGGGAAGCGGCGGAGGTGGAACAGGTTCGGGTATGGGCGTGGGAGCGGGTTCCGGGGGCAACGCTGACCACAGGTCCACCATTACCGGCGCCGGCGCGGGATTCTGTATCTGCCAGGAGACCCCGAACACCAGCAGGACGAGGAAGAACATATGCACGGCGAACGCCAGCACCCCGGCAGCCATCTGGGGCCCGCGCTGAACCGTGGCATTCATGGGGCCGGCTTGGCGAGCAGCCCGATGCGGGCCACCTGGGCTTGTTGCAGGGCAGTCATCAGATTCATTACCGCCTCGTAGCGCACGTTCTTGTCGGCGGCAATCACTACGGGGGTATCGGGACGCCGACGCTGAATGCCCTTGACCATGGCGCCCAGTTCCGCCTGCGAAATCGACTGCTCCAAATTATTGCCGCCGCGGTCTTTCACCGACAAGCCCCCGTCCTCTTTCAGGGTGACCTCGATGGGCAGGTTGGGCGCGCTGGCGGTCTTGCCCACGCTGGGCAGTTCCACCTGGCCGGGATTGATGAAGGGCGCGGTGATCATGAACACAACCAGCAACACCAGCATCACGTCGATCAGGGGCACGACGTTGATCTGGGCAATCTGCTTGCGAACCCGGGCCATGCCTCAGACCTTGGCCGCCTGGCGCTGCAGGATGTTGGAGAACTCCTCCATGAAGCTTTCCATGCGGTTGCTCAGGCGGTCGATGTCGTGGGTGTAGCGGTTGTAGGCCACCACCGCAGGGATGGCCGCAAACAGGCCCATGGCGGTGGCGATCAGGGCCTCGGCAATGCCAGGCGCCACCTGGGCCAGCGTGGCCTGGGCCACCGAGGAAAGATTCTGGAAGGCGAGCATGATGCCCCATACCGTTCCAAACAGTCCCACATAGGGCGAGACCGAACCGACGGTGGCAAGAAATGCGAGATGCGATTCGAGGCCGTCCAGTTCGCGCTGATAGGAGGCGCGCATCGCTCTGCGTGTCCCATCCATGATCACGGACACCGTCACCCCGGCCTGTTTGCGCAGTTTGAGAAATTCACGAAAGCCGGCTTCGAAAATCAGCGCCAGCGCGCCGGACTGGTCCCGTTCCGCTGCGATGCGCTGAAACATGGCATTGATATCGCCGCCGCCCCAGAATTCCTTCTCGAAACTGCCGGTCATGCGCGTAGCCCGGCTCAGCGCAAACAGCTTGAGGAAGATGTACCACCAGGACATCATGGAAGCCAGCAGAAGCAAGCCCAGGACAATCTTGACCGGAATGCTGGCCTGGGCGACCAGGGTGAGGAGAGACAGATCTTGGGTAACTTGCATGTTCACTTTTGCATATTCACTTTTGGATGGCGTGCAGCAGGTGTGCCGGAATTCTGGCAGGTTTGAAGGATTGCGCGTGGACGCAGGCCAGGGTCACCTCGGCCCGCCCCAGCAGGCCGTCCCGCTCTATGGTCTGGCGCATCAGCAGACTGGCCCGATTGGCCTGATCGAGTCTGGCAGTAACTGCCAGCATATCGTCGTACCGGGCGGGTTTCAGGTATTCGATCGTCACCTGGCGTACCACGAAAACCAGGCTCAGTTCGTCGCGCAGACGGCCCTGGTCGAATCCCAGCGCGCGCAGCCATTCGGAGCGGGCCCGCTCCATGAATTTGAGGTAATTGGCGTAATACACCACCCCGCCGGCGTCAGTATCTTCCCAGTACACGCGCACTGGCCAACTGAATATTGCCTGACTTTCCACCGCACTCATCAAGCTTTGTCGAACAGATCCGACACCGCATTTGCCGGCACAAATCCCAAATGCCGGTATGCATGGGGCGTGGCCATGCGGCCGCGCGGGGTGCGCTGCAGAAAGCCCTGCTGGATCAGGTAGGGCTCGATCACATCCTCTATCGTGTCGCGCTCCTCGCCGATGGCGGCGGCCAGGTTGTCCAGCCCCACCGGCCCGCCGGAGAATTTCTCGATCACGGCCAGCAGCAGTTTTCTGTCCATCATGTCGAAACCGGCATGATCGACATCCAGCATGGTGAGCGCGGCATCCGCGACCTCGCGGGTGGCGATCCCGTCAGCCCGCACCTCGGCAAAATCCCGCACCCGGCGCAATAGCCGGTTGGCGATGCGCGGCGTGCCGCGCGAACGCCTGGAAATTTCGAGCGCGCCGGCGTGCTCGAGTTGCACTTTGAGCAGCCCTGCAGAGCGGGTGACGATCTGCACCAGTTCCTGCGGGGTGTAGAACTCCAGCCGGGCGACAATGCCGAAGCGGTCGCGCAGCGGATTGGTCAGCATGCCGGCCCGGGTGGTCGCCCCCACCAGGGTGAAGGGCGGAAGATCGAGCTTGACCGAGCGCGCGGCCGGCCCTTCGCCGATCATGATGTCGATCTGGAAATCTTCCAGCGCCGGATAAAGCACTTCTTCCACCACCGGGCTCAAGCGGTGGATTTCGTCGATGAACATCACATCGTTGGGCTCGAGATTGGTCAGCAGCGCCGCCAGATCCCCCGCGCGCTCCAGCACCGGGCCGGAGGTCTGGCGCAGGTTGACCCCCATTTCGCGGGCGATGATGTGCGCCAGCGTGGTCTTGCCCAAACCCGGCGGGCCGAACAGCAGCACATGGTCCAGTGCTTCGCTGCGTTTCCTCGCCGCCTCGATGAAGATGGACAGTTGCCCGCGCGCCTTTTCCTGGCCGATGTACTCGGCCAGCTGGCGCGGCCGCAACGCGCGCTCGAACTGTTCCTCGTGGGGACTCTCAGCGGCAGGTGCGATCAGACGATCGGTTTCGATCATGGCATCAATATTGGGGAATCAATAGTGATAGCGCAACTGGGCAATCAGCAAATCGCCGCCTTGAATCTTGTACACAATGCGATGCTCGTCATTGATTCGACGCGACCAATAACCTGACAGCGCATGTTTTAGAGGCTCAGGCTTGCCAATTCCGGTGTAGGCGTTTCTTTCGATATCGCGTATTAGGAGATTTACCCGCTCAAGCAGTCTCCGATCGGTTTTTTGCCAATGCAGGTAGTCTTCCCAGGCGGCTTCGGAAAAGACCAGCCTCATTCACTCAAGGTGCGCTCAGCACCCTGCCCTGACTCAAGCTGCGCCATCGATTCCAGCAAGCGGCGCGCGTTTTTAGGGCTGCGCAGCAAATAAGCGGTTTCAGCAAGTGCCTGATAGTCCTCCAGCGACATCATGACCACCGCCTGTGCCTTGTTACGCGTGATGATGAGCGCCTCGTGGTTGTCGCAAACTCGGTCCATGGTCTGCGCCAGATTTGCGCGCGCCGAAGTATAGGTCAATGCATCCATTCCGTTTCCTCCGATATGTACAGCTTATTGTACATCACCGAAAGCCCTATTCAATCAAGCCTTGGACAGGAGCTTAAGCGCCTGGCGTATGCCCTCGGACACCGACAAACTGGCGGGCAGTTGTTTGATCGCCAGATCTGCTTCCTTGTTGTTGTAACCCAGCGCCAGCAGAGCCTGGCGCACATCGTCGGAGATCCGCGCCGGCGCACCGGGCAAGGAGACGACGGCATAATCCAATTTGCCCTTGAGTTCCAGCAACAAACGTTCCGCCGTCTTCTTGCCGATCCCGGGCACCCTGACCAGCCGGCCCACTTCCTGCGCCGCCACCGCGGACGCCAGGTCGTCCACCGAGAGCCCGGACAGAACCGAGAGCGCGGTCTTGGCCCCGATGCCGGACACCTTCACCAATTCGCGAAACGCGCGCCGCTCGGTCTCGGCGCCGAAGCCGAACAACAGGTGCGCGTCTTCCCGGACCACCAACTGGGTATGCAGGGAGACTTTTTCGCCCAGCGCAGGCAGGTTAAAAAAGGTGGTCATGGAAACGTCGAGTTCATAGCCTACGCCCCCCACGTCCACCACGATCTGGGGCGGGTGTTTTTCTATCAGGGTGCCGGTTATCCGTCCTATCACATCAGCCGTTCCGCGCCGGGCTCAAGCGGCCGGAAGGACAGCGCGCTCATAACAGCCGACCTCCGCGAACCCGGAACCCCGAGGTGGACAACGCGCCCAGACTGCCTCCATGCGCGTGGCAGATGGCACAGGCCAAGGCATCCGCGGCATCAGGCCGCGGCGCGGCCGGCAAAGCCAACAGGCGTTTGACCATTTCCTGCACCTGTTCCTTGGCCGCCTTGCCGTGACCCACCACCGCCTGCTTGATTTGCAGCGCGGTATATTCCGCCACCGGCAAGTTCGCCGCCACTGCCGCGCAAATGGCTGCGCCCCGCGCCTGGCCGAGGAGCAGGGTGGATTGCGGGTTGACGTTGACGAAGACCTTTTCCACTGCCACCTGGTGCGGCTGATGTTCCTGGATGAGTTGCACCAGCGAATCAAAAATGACTTTCAGGCGCTCCGCCAATTCACCCCCAGCCGGCGTCTTGATCGCACCGCTGCTGCAATAACGCAACTGGCTGCCGGTCTTTTCCAGCACGCCGAACCCCGTGACGCGCAGGCCGGGATCAATGCCTAGAATGCGCAGACAGTGAGGGGCTGCCGATAGCGGGCGGCTCATTCAGTACCGTCGGCCATATGGCCTGCAATGGATACTGGCGCACGCCTCATTCCACGCTGATGTCTATTCCGGCAAGACTGCATTGGTATAAACCGCCTGCACGTCGTCCAGCGCTTCGAGCGCATCGAGGATCTTCTGCATTTTCACCGCATCGTCGCCGCTGAGTTCGGTTTCATTTTCGGGCTTCATGGTGATCTCGGCCAGCGCCGGCTTGAAACCCGCCTTTTCCAGCGCTTCCTTCACCATCTGGAATTCCCTGGCATCGGGCGAAGTCACGACTTCGATGGAGCCATCGTCGTTGGTGACAATATCCTCCGCGCCGGCGTCCAGGGCGGCCTCCATGACGGCGTCTTCACTCGCGCCGGGTTCCAGAATGATCTGGCCGCAGTGTTTGAACTGGAAGGCTACGCAGCCGTCGGTTCCCATGTTGCCGCCATGCTTGGAAAACGCATGGCGCACGTCGGCCACGGTGCGCGTCTTGTTGTCGGTCAGGCAATCTACCATCACCGCAACGCCGCCGATGCCGTAGCCCTCGTAGCGGACTTCCTCGTAATTTACGCCATCCAGTTGGCCGGTGCCCCGCTTGACGGCGTTTTCGATATTGTCCTTGGGCATGGATTCGGCTTTGGCCTTGTCGACTGCGAGGCGCAGGCGCGGGTTCATGGCCGGGTCGCCGCCGCCCATTTTGGCCGCAACGGTGATTTCCTTGATAAGCTTGGTGAAGACCTTGCCACGCTTGGCGTCCTGCCGGCCCTTGCGGTGCTGGATATTGGCCCATTTAGAATGACCCGCCATAGCGCAAATCCTGCTGAATTAGATGCAAAATTCTAACACCTCGCCTCTGCGCCTCGGGATTGATCTGGGCGGCACCAAGATTGAAATCATCGCGCTGGAAGCCTCGGGCAGGGAACTCATGCGCCGCCGCACACCCACCCCGCAGACCGGCTACACCGCCACCATCGCAACGGTTGTTGATCTCATCAGGCAGGTCGAGGCGGAACTGGGCCAGACCGGCAGCGTCGGGATTGCGACCCCGGGCGCCCTGTCCAAGGCCACCGGGCTGATGAAGAACTGCAATTCCACCTGCCTGATCGGACGGCCCTTCAAGCAGGATATGGAAGCTGCACTGGGTCGTGAAATCCGCATGACCAACGATGCCAACTGCTTTGCCCTGTCGGAAGCAGTCGATGGAGCAGGAGCCGGCGCCGCGGTGGTATTCGGCGTGATACTTGGCACTGGCGTGGGAGGCGGCGTGGTCATCCGGGGCCAAGTACTTGACGGCCCCAACTCCATTGCCGGGGAATGGGGCCACAATCCCCTGCCCTGCTTCCAGTTCGCGCATGCGCCGGCAGACCGCGATGTCACCGGGCACCATCCCGCCACCGGCGAGCCCATCGTCCACCCCTGGCC
>JBAWGM010000208.1:0-1681 GCA_049592895.1 Thiobacillaceae bacterium
GCGCTGACCGAACATGCCTATTCACATTTGAAGATGACGCAACCCTCGCGGATTTCACGGCCAGTAGCTTGCGGGACAAGATGACTCTGACTATGACAAAACCCAAGACGCCACCCAGCCATTGCAGAACGATGTCCATGCTGTCCGGGTTTTTTTCCGGCAGAGCGAGCCGCCCCGCGACAATGACCAAAGCCGCGCACGCGATTAATACCAGGGACAGGAATGTCGCATACCCACGCCACATCCATTTCAGTCGAGAGACAAACCAGGCCAGGATTGCCCCCAAGGGGATGAAGAATAATACCTTGTGCAATACCTCGGTCGCCGCGCGATATTCAGTGCCGTAGTAGTAGGCCTCGAAGGGCACGCGTGTCATGAAGTTGTGCAGACGCTCGCGCAGGAAAGCACCATCCGTCCTGAAATGGAAGGGATACCAAAACAACACCGCCAAGCCGATCATCCACGACAATGCAAGCGCCAGCGGCAACAATGTCTTGATTATGTCCGACGTCGCAGTAGTCCCTTTAATTTCAACGCCTGGCCGCAGGCTGGCGACATACTTCGCACCCAGCAGAACTCCCGCTCCCCCACCGAGGGCGGCGGTAATCACCTCGGTGACATCGGTGACCCGGGAATACACAAACAGTTGCAGGACTTCCAGCAGTGTCGCGCCGCCAATGGTCATCACCCACACGCGCAAACGGCTTCGTTTCCCGCTGATCTGCCAGAAGAATGCAGGCGGCGCCCACATCAAGGCATCCATTGTCACGTTGAAAAGCGCCAAGCTGGGTTCCGGCGGCAAACCGCCAAACGGGATCAGGATCAGTTTGCCTTCCCGCCATTTATGAAAGATCTCAACCGCGCTGATGGTGAGATCCAGAGGCAGAACCCCGTAAATATATACTGCGGCGACGTAGGCCCAGGCGAGGCGTTCGGCAAATGTCGCCGGCTCCTTGATAGTTCTCCAGTCAGCGTACCAGCGCGATAGCCTGTCGCCGAACGCCCACCACCCCACTATGCCAATCACGGTGCCCATGCTTTCCGCGATGATGTCATTAATGGACACGGTGCGTGGCGGAAAGAAGATCTGGGTAAATTCAATGCCCACGCTCAGTGCCACGCCTGCGGCCAGCACGACGAGCGTAACCATCGATCTGGTCAACAATCCTTGCGGCCACATCGCTCCAAGCCAGAGAAACGCCAAAGGAATGAACAGCAGGATGTTGGCCACCCAATCGGCTCGCGACCCAATTCCCAGGTCCAGGTAGGGAATCCCACGAAAGCGTGCCACTGCCTGCGCCCATGGCTGGGCATGAAAATGCAAGGGAACCAGACTGCCGTATATTACAAAGACGAAATAGAGCAGCGCCAGAAAGAACAAGGTCGGGCGGATAC
This sequence comes from Thiobacillaceae bacterium, assembly GCA_049592895.1. Classification (GTDB taxonomy): domain Bacteria; phylum Pseudomonadota; class Gammaproteobacteria; order Burkholderiales; family Thiobacillaceae; genus DASQBT01. The sequence continues at coordinate 1,396 of JBAWGM010000208.1, forward strand.
TGCGCAAGTCTTTGCCATTTGCGCCTTGCTTGACCGACAACGCGTCAGCGTCCATTCATATAGGCCTCAAAGCTCGCATTCACTTTGTTTCCCAAGGCGCCGACCTGAGCCGGGTCGGGTCGACCCCCGTCCCAGTCCAGATAGCTTGTAAAGGCCGCCCAGCGCGCCCGGGGCAGCTCTTGTTTAGGGTGCGCCATGTTCATCAACGCAGTGCTGAGCCGGGCTGCCGGGTATAGCTTGTCCAAGCCGCTTTGAAAGGGCAGAGTCACATTGTGCGCCGACTCCC
>JBAWGM010000209.1:0-2145 GCA_049592895.1 Thiobacillaceae bacterium
GATTTGGGAGAACTGTCATGAGACTTTACGATCTGGTCGAAGCGTATATCGACTATACGCATTCGTTGGGTATGCGCTATCGATCTCAATCTGCTGCGCTCCGAGCCTATTGCCGCGCCATGGGAGACCTCACGGTCGAGCAAGTCAGGCCAGAATGCGTCCTGGCTTTTATCGCTGGCACTGGCCCGGTAACCGCTCGTTGGATGGAATACTACAGAGTCCTTGGGGGGCTCTATCGTTTTGCGATTGACCGCGGCTTTGCGGCAACGTCGCCACTGCCCGTTGACACTCCAAAGCTACCGCCCCCATTGACACCGTACATATATTCCGTCGATGAACTAGAGCGCTTGTTGGCAGCCACGGACACGCTGCAAACGCCCTTGTCGCCGCTGCGGGGCAAGACTATGCGCAGCCTATTGCTGCTTCTATACGGCACGGGAATGCGCATAGGGGAGGCTCTGTCGCTTACTTTGCAGGACGTCAACTTGGAAGAACGGTTGTTGACAGTCCGTGATGCCAAGTTCTACAAGACGCGCTTGGTCCCCATTGGCCCACGACTAACGATGGTCATGGCCGATTACCTGTCGTGCCGTCGTCGATTGCCGTTGCCCGACGGCGAAGCCTCGGCGTGCCTGGCTGCATGTACGGGCATTCGTTTGGATTACAAAAGAGTGAGCAAGCTATTTGGCCGACTTCGAAAGGTTGCAGAAATTCGGCGCGAGGCCACTGCCCGCTATCAACCGCGTATCCACGATATCCGTCATTCAGCGGTCGTGCATCGGGTCATTGCATGGTACCGCGCCGGCGCCGACGTGCAACGGATGCTACCGCAATTGGCGACGTATCTGGGGCACGTTGATGTCGCTTCCACACAGCACTACCTCAGCATGACTACAGAACTACTGCAGGAAGCCAGTCTGCGCTTCGAACGTTACGCTCAACCGGAGGTGCGCCATGCGTGACAATTGTTTAATCGGCCCTTGGGTCCGCCGTTTCCTTCTGGAATATCTGGTCACTGACCGTAATCTCGCCCGCAACACTCAGGCCAGTTATCGGGATACGCTGGTCCTCCTGCTGCCCTTCCTCAGCAAAGCACAACAGAAGGCAGTCGACCGCTTGGCGGTAGACGATCTCTCGCCGTCTCTAGTGCGTTCGTTCCTTGCATATTTGGAGAAGGAACGCAGCTGTAGCGGCGCCACTCGAAATCTGCGTCTCGCCACGATCCACTCACTCGCCAAGTTCATCGCTATGCACAGCCCGGAACATGTGGCTTGGTGCGCGGTGATACGCGCCATTCCCTTCAAGAAGACAGCCAAATCCACCTTGTCGTACCTTGACAAGCCGGAAGTGGATGCATTATTGAAAGCTCCTGACATCCACACGCCGCAGGGCAGACGCGATTACGCTTTGCTGCTGTTCCTCTATAACAGCGGAGCACGCGCTGACGAGGCCGCCCATTTGACGGTAGGTGATATTACTTGGGGTAAATCTCCCGCGGTTCACCTGGTCGGCAAGGGCAATAAAACCCGCTGGTGCCCCATTTGGACACGTACTGCCGATGAACTTAAGCCTCTCGTTGCTGGGCGCACCTCACAGGATTTCGTCTTCCTTAACCGCCTCGATCAACCGCTGACGCGTTTCGGAATATACAGCCTTGTCCGCCGCGCCGTCGCACAGGCGCGTCAGGCACTGCCATCGCTCGCAGCAAAGCGGATCAGCCCGCATTGCCTGAGGCACTCGTGTGCCGTCCATTTGCTCCGTTCAGGCGTGGACATCGATACCATTCGAGCTTGGCTTGGGCATGTCTCCATCGACACCACTCATATTTACGCCGAAGTCGACCTGCAAATGAAAGTGAATGCACTTGCGCACTGTGATCTCCCCGACGCTGTAACGACCAAACCCTGGCATACCGATCCAGGCCTCATCAGTTTCCTAAAACCCCTATGACGGGTCGTCGAGCAAAAGTTATGTTGCCGCCGTAAGGCGGCAACATGGGTTCCGCTTGGCTTTTGAACGGCCGCCGCAACATAAGTTTGGCGGCAACATAAGGGCGGAAGGATCGCTATGTGATGCCTTCGCCGCGCTTGCTCGATGTGTTGCGCATCTACTGGAAAGCCAGCCGTCCGACCCTGTGGCTATTTC
>JBAWGM010000210.1:0-5918 GCA_049592895.1 Thiobacillaceae bacterium
CAAAGGCTCACCCCAAATACACTGGGCGCTAACCGATTTAGAATCCCAGTTAGTCCTTCCAGGGCTTCATCTTTGCACGCAACCTGGCCACCGCCTGCGAATGCAGTTGGCATACTCTGGACTCCGACACCCCCATCACTGCGCCGATTTCCTTGAGGTTCATGTCCTGTTCGTAATACATGCCCATCAGATTCTTTTCCCGCTCCGGCAGGTCCTCGATGGCATCGATCAGACCCTGGCGGAATCCTTCGTCATACAGCAGGGACAACGGATCGGACATGTTGTTGACCAGATAGCGCTCGAGAAAATCCGAGCTGTCCTCATCGGTAAAGTCTTCGTAGTACAGCAACTGGTTGCCTTTTACGTCGCCCAGCATCGACTGGTAACCGTCGAGCGGCAGGCCCATTTCCCTGGAGATTTCCCCTTCGTTCGGCGAACGGCCGAGGCGTTGCTCGAGCCTGGAAATGGTGGCTTCGATCTGGCGGGATTTTTGCCGGATGTGGCGCGGCAGCCAGTCGGCGTCGCGCAGGTCGTCCAGCATGGAGCCGCGGATCCGCTGCGTCGCGTAGGATTCAAACTGGGCGCCCTGACTGCCGTCAAAGCGATTGATCGCATCCATCAGGCCGATAAGCCCCACCTGGATCAGGTCATCAACCTCGACGCTGGCAGGCAGCCTGACCATCAGATGGTAGGCAATGCGTTTGACCAGCGGGGCATACTGCTTGACGAGATCCCCCTGGTTCAGACTCTTGGCAGGTCTATTTTCAGGCATGGCGTCTTGTGCTGCTTGGGGTCTCCTCGCCCCACACGCTGCGCTTTGCAAGCATTGTAGCGACGATTGATCGAAAGTCACTATCGTGTAGCAACGCGCTTGCGCCGTTACGGGCCAAGTCGTGGTCCGCACGCGACACGAACGAATTTCCGAGATAGTGTGGAATGCGGCCCAGTCGCTGACTGCAAACCCGTTCCAGGCGTTTTGCTTCAGGGCTTTGATGGTGCCAGAGCAGCCAGATTCCGGCCGGGCTTCGCGCCTGCAGCAAACCCTTGAGCAAGGCATAAATGATTTCCGTCTGGTCAGGCTGCGCCATCAAGACTATTTCCTGAGGAGATGTCGCATCAAGCGGCGCGTCGTCTGCTTCAAGCTCACCCGCGTCAAACACCAGATCCCGGTAGCCTAGCTTTGATGCCTCCCTTGCCAAATCAGCATCCCCCGCTGGCGCGCCCCTCGCCACCACCGCGGCCCGGTCATCCTGACTCAGCACGCAATCTCCGAATGACTTCGCGGGTGCCCGAGTCCATTCCAGCATGGGATGACAACCCAACAGAGCCGTTGCACTTCTGCCCGTGCCATCCACCAGCAAAGGACGTCCGCCCATCTGGCTCCAGGCCAGGGCGAGGCGCCATGCGAGGAAGCCGCTATCACATTGCCCAGGCAGACTCAACACGGAGAGGATGCGCACATTCCTGCCGTTTCGGCGCAGTCCTTCTGCCTGATCATGCATGACGCTGACCCTTGTGCTCTGCTTCCTCCAGCAAGGGCCAGTCTTCCTCGTGCATACGGAAGGTATCAGGCTGGCGTACGCGCAGTGCCCGGTCGATCAATACCTGGGCATGAGCTGGATACAGATCTTCGGGTACTCGCTGGCCGCTTGTCAGACAGGCTACCGGCAGGCGATGGCGTATCAGCCCATCCATGGCGGGGCCGGTCAATCCGCCCTCGTCGAGTTTGGTCAGTATGGAGGCCGCCAGATGAGGGCCGCCAAAAGCCATCAGCATGGTCTCCACCACCGCGCCCTGCATGCCCGCTGGCAGCACGAGCAACTGACGGGCACCGGCAGCATCCAGTTGCTTCCGGAAACTGGCGATCCGCTCATCCCGTGGGCTCAGGCCCGGTGTATCCAGCAGCACCAACTTCTTGTGCGCGATCCCTTTCATCGCCGGCAAGAACTTTTCGGCAGCGTCTATCCTGACCAATTCCACGCCAAGCAAATCGGCATAGGTCTGGGTTTGTTCATAAGCGCCGATGCGGTAGGCATCCAGGGTCACCAGCGCAACCTGATTTGCACCCAGAGCATCGACCGCCCGCGACGCCAGCTTTGCCAGAGTAGTGGTCTTGCCCGCGCCAGTGGGCCCCACCAGCGCCCAGATGCCCCGCTGCTCCCAAAGACGGTCCAGCTTGTTCCAGGCCGCCAGGTTGCGTATCAGCACCGCTCGCAGCCATCTGTTCATGCCCTGGCTATCCAGTCCCCTGGGGAGGCGCGCCGCCAGACTGCGCGCCAGCACGGGGCTGAAACCCGCATTCAGCAGTGTCTGAACCATCTCGACCCGGCGCGGGTGGCGGCGCTTGTCCAGACTCCAACTCAGGCTGGCCATCTGGCTCTTGATCAATTGCTTGATGGCCGCGAGTTCCGCCATCAAGCCGGCGCTTGCTTGACCAGTCGCCGGCGGCAAAGGACTTGTCCTGGTCAGATCCTCGTAACGGCCGGCCATGAATTCCACCCCCCCCGGAACTTCACGCGAAGTCACCACGACGGCATCCGGCCCGAGTTCCTGACGGATACGGACAATGGCCTCGCGGGCATTGGGAGCGACGTAACGGCTGAGGTTCATGGCATGGCCTCCGCTGCAATTTTGTTTAGGCCGAACTCATCGTGCCGACTGCCGACGGTATTCACGCGCCTGCGCAGGCCCGCCGCGTGGAGGCCCGTCTGACTGCTCATGGCGTCACCTCCTGCAATTCAACAGACGTTTCCACCCGCTTGTCGGCGGGTATTTCCGCATACGAAATTACCGCAAGCTCCGGCAGGTTGCGACGCAGGATGCGGTACAGCGTTGCTCGAAGCAGTGGGGATACCAGCAACACCTGGGGATATCCCGCTTCCATCTGTTGCGCGACGGCCTGTTCCGCGCCCTTTGCCAACGCCTCCTGCAAATTCGGCGAAATCAGCGCTTCGCCCTCCTCGCCCATTTCCTGCAGGAGGCGGTTTTCCGCTTCCGCATCCAGACTTATCACGTGGAGCGTGTCGCCGCCCTCAAATAACCGGTCCACGATGCTTCGCCCCAGGGCGGCACGCACGGTTTCAGTCAGGTCTTCCAGGTTCTGGGTCTTGCCGGCCCGCGAAGCCAGGGTCTCCAGGATGGTCCGTGAGTCCCGGATGGACACGCCTTCGTTCACCAAATTCTGCAGCACGGTTTGCAGACTCGTCACCGGCAGTAATCCGGGCACTACGTCGGTTACCAGTCCCGGAGTTGCTCGCGCCAGACTGTCGAGCAGTTCCTGCACCTCCACCCGGCCCAGCAATTCGCCCGCGTGAGCGCGGAAAACCGTCTCAAGATGTCCGCTGATGACTTCTCCCGCCGTCAATCCCCGATAGCCGCGCATTTGTGCATCCTCCAACTGCTCGGCAGGAATCCAAAGGCCCGAATTGCCGCTCTGAGGATCCACGCCGGGCCGCCCCTCCAACCTACCCATGATTTCAGGCGTTTCCAGCGCCAGAACCTGGTCCGGATAGGCCTCGCCGCGACCCATTTCCACGCCCTTCAGCGTGATGCGATAAGCATTCGGCTTGAGATCAAGGTTATCGCGTACCCGCACCGGCGGAATTACCAGCCCCATTTCCATTGCAAAGCGGCGCCTGCTCTCGGTGATGCGCATGAGCACCTCTCCGCCCCGTTCCCTGTCAAGCAACGGAATCAGGCGGTAACCCACTTCCAGGCCCAGTACATCCACGGGCGGAATATCATCCCAGGACAACTCCGCTGGCGATGCGCCTTGCGCTTCTTCTGGCAACGTCTCATATTCGACCGCCGCAGCAGCCCGCCGCTCAGTCCAGTACGCGGCACTGGCCAAGGCACTGGCCAGAAGCAGGAAGGCCACGTGGGGCGTTCCCGGAATCAGGCCGAGCAGGGCCAGAACCGCAGCCGTAATGTAAAGGATCTGCGGATTGCCAAACATCTGGCCGAGAAATTCCCGGCTCAGGTCCTGTTCACTCGACGTGCGCGACACCATGATGCCGGCCGAAGTGGAAATGATCAGGGCAGGAATCTGCGCTACCAGACCATCCCCCACGGTCAACAGGGCGTAACGATTCATGGCGTCGCTCAGCGTCAGGCCATGCTGGATTGCGCCAACGGCAATGCCGCCCAGCAGGACCACCAGCAAGATAATGATTCCGGCAATGGCGTCGCCCCTGATGAATTTGGACGCGCCGTCCATGGCGCCGTAGAAATCCGACTCGCGTGACAGGTTTGCCCGCCGCAAGCGGGCATCCTGTTCGTTGAGGAAGCCGGCATTGAGGTCGGCATCGATCGCCAGTTGCTTGCCCGGCAGAGCATCCAGGGTGAAGCGGGCCGCCACCTCGGCAATGCGCCCGGCGCCGCGGGTAATCACGATGAAGTTGATGATGATCAGGATGACAAACACCACCAGGCCGACGGCGTAGTTGCCTCCTACGAGAAAATTGCCGAACGACTCGATCACCTTGCCGGCTGCGTCGGTGCCGTTCTGACCCTTGAGCAGAATGATGCGGGCCGAGGCCACGTTGAGGGACAGGCGCAGCAGCGTGGTCAGCAGCAGAACCGTGGGGAAGACGGAAAAATCCAGCGGCCGGATGGCGTTCAATGCTGCCAGCAGCACGATCACCGCCATCGCGATGTTGAAGGTAAACAGCACATCGAGCGCCAGAGTGGGCAGCGGAAGCACCATCATGGCCAGAATCAGCAGCACCAGCACCGGCCCCGCCAGACGGCTTAGCGGCAGACCCAGCATGGTCAGGGTCTGGGTGCTCACTTAGCCGCTTCCTCTTGAAGCCGCTGGCTCAGACCAGCCATTCGGGCACGTACAGCCGCCGACATTTCTTCTTCCTGTGCCTCCGCCAATGCTTCGCCGCGCGTCATGGCCAAGCCCGCAAGATACCGCCGCCATTGCCACAGCCCGTCAAGCAAGGCAATCAGCGCCACCGTCCCGGCCATTATCAACAGCCCTTTGCCCAGCCAGATGGCCATGCCGGAGAAAGATACCTGCGGCGCACTGCCCCACAGCGTATACAGTTCCTGCCATGTGCGGCGCAGGTAAGCCCAGGTCATGGCGCCCAGCAACGCCGAAGCCGCGAGGGCCTTCATTCCGCCATACCAACCGTCAAGGGAAAACAAGCGATGCAACGGGCGCAAGGGGTCGAGCCGGCCGGCCTCAAACTCCATGACTTGCGGGGCAAAGACCCACCCCGACAGGAGCAGGGGCGCAATCAGGGCCGCCAGAAAGACCGCTATCAGCAAGGGCAACACCGCCCTGCCGCCATTGGTGACCAGTTCAAACGCGTGCTGGAAGGAAAAGCTGGCTGCGCCCAGCAAGCCCTGGGCGAGCATGGAAACGAGACTTTGATACAAGGTGCCGCTGCCAAGACTGAGCACACCCGCGGCGGCAAGCAGCATGGCCAGGAAAGTCAGTTCAGCCGAGCGCGGAACCTGTCCCCTGGCTCTTGCCTCCCTCAGCCGGCGCGATGAAGCCGGCTCTGTTCGAGACTCGAAACGTTCTTCTGCCATGTCCTCCTCTTTAGCCAGAGCAGTATGGCGAGCCGCCCAGCCTTAAGTATGCGGTCGAGTGTATCACGGCAGACTTAAGTCAAGTGTCGTTTGTGCCGTCGCCAATGTGCCTGTCGCCAGGCGGAAATTCACAATAGCCTTCCTGTCTCATGTACCGCATGAATGGCAAAAACATCACCAAAATGGTACAAAGCATGACTGACTCTACGCGCCCCGTCTTCTTACTTTCTGCGCTCCCAAGGAATCATCAATGTCCGATATCACTGAAGAGGCAATCAGCAAGACTTTTCTGACCAGCCTGCGTCATGCCGGAGAGCATCACCATCCCTATCGCCACTGGCTGTTGGACCATTGTCTTCCGGAAGATATGGTGGATG
>JBAWGM010000211.1:0-3915 GCA_049592895.1 Thiobacillaceae bacterium
GGCGGGCGCGGCGTGGTCAGCCCGCTGGACAATTGATGAAAAGCATCCATTACGGCGCGTCACCCCGGCCCTCTCCGCACAGGCGGGGAGAGGGAGTAAGGGCCAAGTTGCTTTCCGTACCCTCGAGGGACTGGCGTTGAATACGCGTCAACACACACCGGGGGCGCTGGCCGCTCTGATCGAAGCCCTGCGCGTGCTGCCCGGCGTGGGGCCGAAGTCGGCGGCGCGCATGGCCTATCATCTGCTGCAGCGCAATCGGGCGGGGGCGGAGCAGTTGGCCAGTGCGCTGTCGGATGCGCTGGCGCAGTTGCGCCACTGCGCGCTGTGCAACAATTTTTCCGAGGCGGAACTGTGCGAGCTGTGCGCCAGCCCGCGGCGCGACCGGCGTCTGCTGGCAGTGGTGGAAATGCCGGCGGACCAGAACATGCTGGAAGGCACGCATAGCTACAACGGCCTGTATTTTGTGCTGATGGGCCGGCTGTCGCCGCTGGACGGGGTGGGGCCGAAGGAGATCAGCCTGGAGCGGCTGATGAGCCGGGCCCTGAACGGCGAGGTGGAGGAGGTGGTGCTGGCCACCAATTTCACCCCGGAAGGCGAGGCCACCGCGCATGTGGTGGGGGACATGCTCAAGGCCAGGGGTCTGAAGCTTACGCGCCTGGCGCGCGGCGTGCCGGTGGGCGGCGAACTGGAGTACGTGGACAGCGGCACGCTGGCGCAGGCGCTGAGAGACCGGCGCAGTCTGTAGGGCGCGTTGACCCGCGCCTCAATGTGCGTCCGAGGGAAACGAACACCCTGGAATTTGGCGTGTGGGCATCAAGAATGGCGGTGCGCCTGCCGTAATCCTGATTCAGGACAAGGTCTTTCTGTTAGGAGTGAGCGTGGCCATCGAGCTTTTCAATGACGGAAAGCATGTCTGCCTGATGTTCAATGATCTGGTCGGCGAGGAAGAAGGGGCAGCGATTCAGGCCAACCAGTTCCTGATTGTGTCCGATGGAGAGGGCGCGCTCATCGATCCGGCCGGCAACATGACTTACAACGCGCTGCTGATGGCGATGCAGAGGTACTTCCCGCACAAGAATCTCAGATACATCTTTGCCTCCCACCAGGATCCCGACATCATCGCCTCGCTCAACCGCTGGTTGTCTTCGACCGAGTGCATTCTGTACATATCGCGCCTGTGGGAACGGTTTGTGCCGCATTTCTGCACCGTCAACCGTACCGAAGGCCGCGTGGTCGGCATTCCCGACGAGGGGATGGCGATCGCCATGCGCGACACGACCCTCTATGCGGTGCCGGCGCACTTTCTGCACGCGGAGGGAAATTTCCAGTTCTATGACCGTAAATCCAGGATCCTGTTTTCCGGGGACCTGGGTGCCTCCCTGGTTCACGTTCCCGATATCGTCGAGCCCATCAGGACCGTCAAGGAATTCAAGACGCACCGGTCCGCCATGATGGGTTTCCATCGGCGCTACATGGTCTCCAACAAGGTCTGCCGCTATTGGGCCAGGATGGTGAGGGGCATGGATGTCTCCATGGTGGTGCCGCAGCATGGCCGCTACTTCGAAGGCGCAGAGGCGATCGGCGCCTTTCTTGACTGGATCGAAACGCTCCAGTGCGGCATCGACCTTTTCACGCAGGACCATTACCGCTTTCCGGCCTGATCCGGCGTGCGCTGTCCGGTAAAATAGCCAGTTCAGCAATCCGAACTGGACATCGTATGGAACTCTCTGCGCTGACCGCCCTGTCTCCGCTCGATGGCCGCTATGGCGCCAGGATCGCCTCGCTGCGCCCTTATTTCAGCGAATTCGGTCTGATCAGGCACCGCGTCAAGGTGGAAGTGGAATGGCTCAAGGCCTTGGGCGACGAGCCGGGCATTGCCGAGGTGCCGGCCTTCTCTCCCGCCGCGCGCGCCTTTCTGGATGCGATCGCGGACCAGTTCGACGAGGCCGATGCGGCCCGGGTGAAACACATCGAAGCCACCACCAACCACGACGTGAAGGCGGTGGAATATTTTCTCAAGGAGCGCTGCAAGGACAATGCCGAGATTGCAATCGTCGGCGAGTTCTGGCATTTCGCCTGCACCTCGGAGGACATCAACAATCTGTCCCACGGGTTGATGCTGAAAGGGGCGATGGAGGAAATCCTGCAGCCGACACTGGGCGTGCTGATCGAACGGTTGCAGAATCTGGCCCATGAGCTGGCAGGCCTGCCCATGCTGTCCCGCACCCACGGTCAGCCTGCCAGCCCGACCACGCTGGGCAAGGAACTCGCCAACGTGGTCTACCGGCTGATGCGGGTGCGCGCGCAGTTGTCGGATGTCGAATTGCTGGGCAAGATGAACGGCGCGGTGGGCAATTACAATGCCCACGTTTCCGCCTATCCGGGGCTGGACTGGGAGTCCTTCGCCAGGAAATTTGTCGAGGGCCTGGGCCTGCTCTTCAACCCCTACACCATCCAGATCGAGCCGCACGACTACATGGCGGACCTGTTCGATGCCCAGGTCCGCGCCAACACGATCCTCATCGACCTGTGCCGCGATGCGTGGGGCTATATTTCCCTGGGCTACTTCAAGCAGAAGGTGACGGAAGGCGAGGTGGGCTCGTCCACCATGCCGCACAAGGTCAACCCCATCGACTTCGAGAATGCCGAAGGCAATTTCGGCCTGGCCAATGCCATGCTGACCCATCTGGCGCAGAAGCTGCCGATCTCGCGCTGGCAGCGCGACCTCTCCGATTCCACCGCGTTGCGCAACATGGGGGTGGGCCTGGGCTATACCCTGCTGGGCTATGAATCCTGCCTGCACGGCGTGGGCAAGCTGGAGGCCAATCCCGCCGCGCTGCACGCGGACCTGGACGCCAACTGGGAAGTGCTGGCGGAGCCTGTCCAGACCGTGATGCGCCGCTACGGCGTGGCCAATCCCTACGAACAACTGAAGGCGCTGACGCGGGGCAAGGGCGGCATCAACCGCGAAACCCTGCACGCCTTCATCGACAAGTTGGCAATACCCGACGTCGAGAAAGTCCGGCTCAAGCAGATGACGCCGGCGAGCTATATCGGCAAGGCCGAAGAACTGGCCCGCCGTATCTGATTAGCCGCAAGGCGTCACCCCCTCTCCCCCGGGAGGGGGAGAGGGGGTGGGGGTGAGGGGGTTAGAGAACTCATGGTGCAACCGTCGTCAGTCCCAGGGATTTCCAGGCCTGCATGCCGCCCCGATACCACTTGAGCTTGTTGGCCGGGTAACCCAGCGAGAGCAGGGTCTTGATATTGGCGGGGGACTGCCCGCACCAGGCGCCGTTGCAGTAAAGAATCAGCGTCTTGGCTTGCGAGAAGTCCCAAAACAACCCCTCGCGGCGCGCGTTGAACTTTTCTTCAAGAATCCCGGCGACCTTCTCCGGATCAATCCTGGCAAGCGCCAGCGTATCCCAAGGGATGAGGACTGCACCGGGGATGACGCCGGTACGCTTGGTCCAGTCGTCGGTCCTTGAATCGACCAGCATGAGGGCTTGATTGCCTGCTCTGATGTCACGCAGATAATCGAGCAGTTCGAGTTCCCCTATGGTGTCAACCCCCGGCGCCAGTACCATGGGCTGGATGCAGAAAGGCGGGCAGGGCCTGGAGGTGAGGGCGTAGTCCGAATCGATGGTGTTGAGCGGATCCGGGTTGCGCTGAACGCGCAGCGGTTTTCCATGATGGAAGACCTCGACGTAGGGCAGGTCGCGCGTAATATAAACATGCTCTTCGTCAGCCAGGACATTGTCCGGGCCGGCAAGAACGCAGGCCGACATGAAAACGGGGGATATAATTCTTGCAAGACAGGTGCTCATTTTGCCATCTCCTTCCGACTTGCAGGCTGTCCGGCCTCAAGCCTGTTCCTAACATGGGAAGCCATCCAAGCTTGCGTTCCCGGATCAAGCA
>JBAWGM010000212.1:0-28249 GCA_049592895.1 Thiobacillaceae bacterium
GGTGCCGCCGAAACTGGTCAGCAGCAGCGGGATGAACACGTCGGTGGGATTGGCGGCGCCAAGCTGGGCGCGGTAGGTGAAAATGGTGACCGGCAGCAGGGTGACCGATGCGGTGTTGATGACCAGAAAAAGAATCTGCGCGTCGCTGGCCGTGTCGGGCGTCCGGTTTAGGCTTTGCAGCTCCTTCATCGCCTTGATCCCCAGCGGCGTGGCGGCATTGTCCAGCCCCAGCATGTTGGCCGCCATATTGAGGGTAATTGCACCCAGGGCCGGGTGGCCGTCCGGCACATCCGGAAACAGCCGGCGGAACAGCGGCGCCATCAGGCGCGCCAGCAGGTCAATGAACCCCGCCTTCTCACCAACTTTCATGATGCCGAGCCACAAGGCCATTACGCCGGTCAGCCCCAAAGAGATCTCGAACGCGGTCTTGGCATTGTCAAACAGGGCGGCCATCAGCCGGCCGAAGATTTCACCGTCGCCCAAAAACAGGAACTTGGCGCAGGCCAGGACAAAGCTCAGGACGATGAAGCCTATCCAGAGAGCATTAAGCATGGGGCGCCGAGCGCATCAGAAGATGCCGTCTTAACTCGCCCAGCCCGCGACAAACAACAGCAGCCCGACAACCATCCAGACCACCAGTCCGCGCCAGATCAGATTGACTGCGCTGTCGATGTGATCAGGATCCGGATCCTGGTTCATTCCCAACTCCGGCCGCTGCACCCAGACGCCGCGGATGGAAACGGGCATTCCCAGACGCACGCCCATCGCCCCCGCGCCGGCCGCGAGAATCATGCCTTCCAGAGGATCCTCCCAGTCCTCGCCCTGGCTGCGCCAGCAGTACATCGCGTCCTCGAAATTGCCCGCCACCGCGTAGGTGCCCGCAGTGAGGCGGGCCGGCAACCAATTGAGCAGGTTGAAAAGTCTTTGCGCAACGTGGCCAAAGGCGGCACCTTCGCTTCCCCAGCGCCGAGCCAGGATGGACGAGCAACGGAACAGCACGGCCCCGACCGGACCCAACGGCGAGAGCACGGCGAACCAGAAGAACACGCCGAACATCTGCCGGTGGCTGCGGCTGAACAGTTCCTCCAGTGTCAGCCTGCTGACGTCTTGCGCAAGCAGCGTTCCCGGCTCGTCGCCGCGCCAGTTCTCCAGACGCCGACACGCCTGTTCCGCTTCTCCGGCCTTGAGCAGTGCCGCGATCTCCTCCGCCGCCTGGCTGTAATACTTGAGCCCGGCGGTGAAATACAGCACCGCCACGTTGAACGCCCAGCCCAGCATGCTGCTAAAGTGATTAAGCCAGCCATACACCAGTCCGGTGACCAACAAGAGGGGAACCACCCCGGCGATCCACGCAATTGCACCCTGCATGGGTTCGCCGCCATCCATCTTGTCCTGCAAGAATCGGGCATAGCGGGCATAGGCCTGGTAAGGGCGCAGAGGCTGGGTCAGGGGGCGATAATATTCAAGTGCGACGGCAGCCAGGAGCGATGCAAAAACCATTAGCGCTCCATCTCTACCGTGAGTTCTCCCACCTGCGCCACGCTTTGGCCGGCACGGTAGATTTCCAGCGTCGGCATGCGGATGTCCTGGCCGGCAGGTTTGAGATAATCATGCAGAGCTTGGTAGGCCTTGCTCGGCGCAATCAATATTCCCGCCTTTACCCGGGCCATCAGCACCCGGCGGCGGAAAATGACTTCCTCTTTCAGGCCTTTCGGAACCGTGCCTTTCAGCCCTACCGTGTAGCCCGCTTTGGCGCGCTGCTGCGTCTTGGGCGTGGTTCGGGGATCGGTAAGCAGCATCAGCATATTGTCGCCGGGTTCGAGGTCTGCGTGCTTGAGAGCGTCAAACACTTTTTTCTGGGTCTTGCGGGCATCAGCGATATCGCCTTGATGTTCCAGGTAGACGAATCGGTAAGGGCCGGCCTCACCTGAGGAAATGTCCACCTTGCTGAACCCGCCCCACCACCAGAATACCGCGACCAGCGGCGCCACAAATGCCAGCAAGAACGCCGGCCACTGCTTCCTGAACACGCATGCTCCTTAATTTCTCATGCCGCGAAGATAGCATAGGTGGTGTCCGTGACCCAGTGATCCACTCGCCTGTTGTCACGGATAACCGCCGGTCCAAGGCGAAAGACTAATCGACTATAGGGCTGCTGATGCGAGCATGCCTGATTCACAAACCATACCGGCGGGGAAACTGAGACGCGCGATCTGCGCCGGACAGTTTCCACGGGTTAGCCAGGAAAGGATTTTCGGGGGAATTCCTTGGGTCTGCGACAAGCGTGACAAGCGAGAATCCGGCATTCACATTGCACAAGTCAGCGCCCGCGACCAACAAAGCGCCACCGGCCCTAGCCGGGAATTATGATTCCCCGGCAGGATTCCCTGGCAGGCATCAGACCCCTTTTATGGCCGCAAGGTGGTGATCGATTTCGGCCTTTACCGATTCCAGCGCTTCCTTGAGAGTCTCTTCCGGGAGCTCATTCAGCCGCTCAGCCAGGACCTCTGCCGCATCTATTGTGTCTATGTCGTCGGGCAGCGCATCCGTATCCAGATTGGCAACGAATACGGCGGAAGCGCCCACTACTTGCAGAAGCTTGGCCCGTTCTCCCATTAACAGCTCGAGTTCCTTGCGCAGAAGCTGGACTTCCTCATCCTTCAATGCGTGTACCGTCATGCTGCCCCCATTCAATCTAGCTGGTTGTCGATCTAGTGTAACCGCAAAGCCCCCGGAAGAAACTTTGCCCTGATTGCCTAACGTCCATCTATTCTATCTATAAGCGCGGCGTATTTGCTGATCTCCGTAGCCTTAACCTGCGCCATGCCAGTTTCCCCGCAGCCCTCTTGATGGGTAGTTGATGGGCGGCAAGCTCCACTCGCAGGAGCAAAGAAGCGGCTTGCGGATAGAATAGCGGAGCAATCTCACTACCCGTGGCGTCCATGCTTCATTCTCTCGGGCTCTTTCCCCTCATTGAGCCTCATTCTCAGGGCTTCCTGCAACCCGATGCGGTGCATCGCATTTACTGGGAAGAATCCGGCAACCCCAGCGGTTTGCCGGTGGTTTTTATCCATGGCGGCCCGGGCTCCGGGACATCGCCGCAGCAGCGCAGATTCTTTGACCCCGCCCATTACCGCATCATCCTTTTTGACCAGCGCGGATCAGGCCATTCGACGCCCTATGGCGAGTTGAGGGATAACACCACGCTGCATCTGATCGTCGACATCGAGTCGCTGCGGGAAACCCTGGGTGTTGATCGCTGGCTCGTGTTCGGCGGTTCCTGGGGCTCCACGCTCGCGCTGGCCTACGGCGAAGCCCATCCGGACCACTGCCTGGGTTTTGTGCTGCGCGGCATTTTTCTTTGCCGCCGGCAGGAAATCGAATGGTTTCTTTACGGGCTTCGCACTTTGTTCCCGGAAGCATGGCGTGAATTCGTTGCACCCATTCCCGCAGCGGAACAGGCAAATCTCCTGGAGGCCTATTACCGGCGCCTCATCGATCCAGATCCCGCCATCCATATGCCCGCTGCGCGCGCCTGGGCTGGCTATGAGGCGCGGTGCTCCACCTTGCTTCCCAATGAGCAGCTCGTCGAGAACTTTGAATCGAATCAAATCGCCTTGTCGCTGGCGCGCATCGAGGCACACTATTTCATGCACGATATCTTCCTTCCGGAAGGCAGCCTGCTGGAAAGCCTCGCACGCATTCGCCACCTGCCCGCCGTGATTGTCCAGGGCCGCTATGACGCGGTCTGTCCCATCGTCACGGCCGATGAACTGGCTCGCGCCTGGCCGGAAGCCTCTTATGAAATCGTCGATGATGCGGGGCACTCCGCGTTCGAACCGGGAATCACTCGTGCTCTGGTGCAGGCAACGGAGGCTTTCAAGGACTTGCTTGCCTGAGCAAGGGTAGGGACCAAGAAGAGGTTTATAAAGCGCAATTCCGCATCCCCGAAATAGGCGCACCAAAAGAACGGGCGCCTCAGCGCCCGTTCTTCTAAATTGCCTTTGCCTTAGCAAACATCACAATCTGCAGCGCCTCCCATGGTGGGAATCGCGCCGCCGGACGCTTGCAGTTCAGCCGGTGGTTTATACAGCCACATCTGATACATGGAAGTAACCCACTGCACTACGAAGGACAGGCCCATCAGGGCACCGCTGATGATCACCGTCACTGCGAGTCCGGGCCAGAACTTGGTCAGGTACCATGACCCGATGTCCATGATTATGGCCAAGAAGGGCAGCACAATCACCGTGCACTTGAACCACAAGGGTTTGACGTAGGCGTGAGTAAAAACGCTGCTGACAATAAAGAAGATGAAAGTCAGGCCGAACAGGTGAATGTGTGACACCCTGACCAGGGTAGCAATGCTCATGCCCGTATCCTTGCTCACCATCTGCGACACGCCGTCCCAGGTGGTAAGGTTCGGCCGGTGCGGATCGGAGCCGTTGTGACAGCTGATACAACGACTGTCCATGATGGGCTTGACCTTTTGTTCCCAGCCTTCCTTGCTTGCGTCGCTCGCTGCCCAGGTCAAAATGACTTTGCGCTCATCCGCCGGAAGCATGCTCTGCATGGGCCCCATCAGGGCGGTCTCCAATCGAGTGGAACCTTGTTTGCCGCTGTAGGCAATGCGCAAGTCGGCGACGGTGAGCCCCGACTTGCCATCCAGCCCGGTGTGGGTTACGAATACCTGAATCATTGCAAACATATAGCCCACTCCGAGAGTCAACAGGGCCATGGTGTAAACCAGCCGTTGGGACATCGGCAAGTGGCTAAAATGTAGTGCGTAGCTACTTCTTGCAGTCATGGTCGGCGCCTTTCGATTCAAATTTTGCCAAAGGGATTAGTTGTTCTTGGCACCTTGATCAATCCAGTTCTTAATCAATTCCACACTCTCACTCGGCAGCGGCTCCCGATTGTGGGGCATACGAATGGAGGGATCGGCCTTGCCTGCCACCAACAAATAGAGCGAGCTGGAGATGGCGGAACCAGGCTTTACCACGGGGCCAAATTTGGTTCCCGCCATCAACGATTCATAGCTGTCCAGGCGCAGGCCGGACTTGCTGTATCCCTGTCCTGCTGCCTTGTGGCACTCCACGCAATTCTGGTTGAGAATAGGTCTCACCTGTGTGGCGAAGCTGACTGGGATTACTTTTTCCTTCTGACCGCATCCGCCCAGAATGACTACGGACGCGGCGACTGCCACGTACAAAGCTTTCATGGTTTGACTCCGGATTCCTAATATTGACAAGACCAGCAGATGCTAATGTTTAATGCGTGGTTTCGCAAGCTTCCTTGCTTACGCGGAAATTATTGCTGTGCGGCAGAATGGGAATATGCAGCAGTGCCGGCTTCCGTGGCGAGGTGCGTTCCCGTCAGCGGTTCACTTTCGGAGCGGAAATGAGTTTGTCACCCTATGTACTGGACGCCACCGCCGACAATTTTCCCACCCTGGTTCTGGAAAACTCACGCCGCGGCCTGGTCTTGGTGCACTTCTGGACGCCCAAGGCCGGGCCGTGTCTGATCCTGATGCCAAGATTGGTCAAGCTGGCCACCGAATACGCCGGCAAGTTTCTGCTGGTCATGCTGAACACTGATGAACTGAGTGCGCTGGCGCGCCGGATCGGGGTAGCCAGCGTCCCCACCGTGAAGTTCTTTCGCCATGGCGAGGTTGTGCATACAATCCATGGCGCGGAACCAGACAGCACCTTTCATCAGGCTCTAAAGCGGTTCATCGCTGACGATGCCGAGTGCACGTACAGTCAAGGCCTAGCCGCCTGGCAGGCTGGCAAGCTGGAACAGGCCCGCCAGCTTCTCGCCCAGGCCGCCTTGGACAACCCGGACAATTCTGCCATTCCACGCGACTTGGCGAAGATTCTGTGGGCCGCGGGCGAACAGGAGCAGGCGCTGAATCTGCTGCGCAGTTTGCCTGGACCGCTCAAGGCGCAACCAGAGATTGAAGGACTGTTAAGCCATCTTCTCCTTGCCCACACCGCGCAGACCGCGCCCGAGATTGCCAACCTGGAAAACCTGCTAGAAAACGAACCGGGCAACCTTGCGGCACGATATCAATTGGCGGCCCGCCTTCTGGGCGCGGACGAGGTGGAACGCGCCCTGGACGAGTTGCTGAATATCGTGAGGCGGGACGACGCCTGGCAGGGCGGCCAGGCTCGCAAGTCCCTGCTCCATCTGCTGGACTGGCTCGGCCCGGACCATGCGCTGGTTCCCCGTTACCGTCAGGCTTTGGCCAGCGCGCTCCATTAGGTCTGCAATGGACTTCAGCCATCCTGCCTTTGTTCCCTACCGACGCCTGCTGGCCCGCTTGCCGCAGAATCGGCTGGCCAGTCCCGCCGAACTCACCAGGCTGGCCCGGAAAACCGGTCGCACGCTGCGGTTTGTGGAAACCAACTATTCGCTCTCAGCCTGCGACTATGAGCAGGGCATACTGGAATCCGGCGCGATTCCCACCCGGCCCGACAATCTTCACGATTTCATGAACGCGCTGGTATGGTTGACCTTCCCCCAGGCCAAGGCAAACCTTAACCGGCTTCATTGCCGTGCGCTGGCAGACAACCCGGTCGAGGCGAAATACCGCAGCCCGCAAAGGGACGCACTCACCTTGCTGGACGAAAGCGGTGTACTGGTATTCACCCAGGATGAGGAATTTCTGCCACTGCTTGCCACGCGGCGCTGGCATGAACTCTTTATTCACAGACGCGAACGCCTGGTCAATGACAGCGATTTTCTTCTGCTGGGTCACGCAGTTATGGAGAAACTGATCAAGCCTCGCCTGTCAATCACGTCCAAATGTCTTGTCATTTCCGCCCGACCTGCGAGCCTTGCAGACGCAGACCGGCTTGCCGCGACCGCGCTTGCAGATGTCAGCACGCCCAAGCAACTCCCGCCCTTGCCCGTTGCTGGAATTCCGGGGTGGCATCCGCATAACCACCTTCCCGCTTTCTTTGACAGCCCAAGTATCTTCCGGCCTCTTGCTCACTGCACAGGGAATCCATAACACGAGCCGGAAAGACCGGGAGAAAACGCGAGCTGCGCCGCCATTGCATGGCAGAATTCTGACGCCATCAAGCCTTTGCCAACGCCGTGTCGGCAAGCCAGGCCTGGGCCGTCTCCAGATCGTCGAACAAGCGGATTTCTGACTTCACAAACAGCCGGTTTATCCAGGTGCTCCAGGCCACCCATTCATCGACCGTGAGTATGGCGATGCGGCCAAAATCATTCGAATGCCGGTGCGAAAACTTCAGTTCTTCCCAAGCTACGTCCACGCTAAAGGACAACATGTCGCGCAAGTCAAACAACACATTCACTACGCCCTGGAATTTGATGCCGTAATGCACCGCCTCTTCAAATTCCTTGTAATCCTCCAGGCTGAACACCCCCATGACCGTGACCGAAACAAGATTGCCTTTGACCGATAAACTGATCATGCTGAGCTCCACTTGGTCTGATGAATGACTTTAATATAGGCTCGGCCCTTCGGGCTTGCTACTCGCACCGCTGACCACCGGAACGGAGGTCAATCGGGTGGCGAATAGACCTGCCGCCACGATCAGTCCCATCCCTCCCCAGGATTGCACACTGAGCCTGTCATGAAACAGCAAGCGGCCGTAGAGCGCGGAAAACCCGACCGTCGCGTAGGCAAGGCTGCCCACGACCAGTGTATTGCCCAGACGGTAGGCCCGGGTCATGGCCAGTTGCGCCAGTGTGGCTGTGACGCCGATCGCCAGCAGCAGCGGCAACTGCATGGGCGATGGCCAACGGGTGCCCTGCCACGCCATCCATACAGCCGCGCCGA
Organism: Thiobacillaceae bacterium; assembly: GCA_049592895.1. GTDB lineage: Bacteria > Pseudomonadota > Gammaproteobacteria > Burkholderiales > Thiobacillaceae > DASQBT01. Next base: position 7,814 of record JBAWGM010000212.1, read on the forward strand.
GGGTAGAAATCAGGGCGAAATAAAACACCACCCGCCACTCCGGCTCGCCTAATCGTCCCAGCGCCCGCACGTTGAGGTAAGCGACCGCCGCCAGCAAGCCGGAGGCCAGCCCCATCCACATTGCCCAGCCGTCCTGGTCTGGCATTCCGGGCGCGAGAAGAACGACTACGCCGACAAACCCCAGGGCAATCGCCAGTCCCAGTGTCCGAGCATGGCGTTCCCCAAGCCAGAGGGTGGTGATTACGGCCAGAAACAAGGGGGCCGTGTAATTCAGGGTCACGGCGGTCGGTAGGGGCAGATGCGCGACGGCGTAAAAGAATAGGGCGAGGGCGGCAAAACCCGCCAGCGCGCGATGGAGATGTGCACGCCAGTGAATAGTGGCGAGGGCCGACGTCCAGCTTCGGGTGCGCAACAGGATAATGAAATAGATTGCGACCAACCCGAACACCGAACGGTAGAACACCAAGTCGGCGCTGGAAAAATCGGCGGCAGCAATCTTGACCAGAGCACCCATCACTCCGAACAAAGCCGCGGCCACCAGCATCCACGCGGATTTCATGGCTTGGTGATAGCGAAAAAGGGGGGCTGCACAAAGGCAAGAAAGCGATCAGCAGAAAGACAGGGGGGACAGGATAAACGAGCGCATTTCAGTGCTGTGCTGTCGTCGTCCTGTCTGCGCCCGATCCCGCTGGATTTAACCCAGGTGCGGCTCAATCTGCCTGCGCAAGAATTCATGAAAATGCACCATGCCGTCTTCATATGGAGACTGATAGGGGCCCGCCTCATCAATCCCCTGCCGGTACAGAGCGCGACGCCCGTCGTGCATGCGCTGGGCGATGTCGTGGTCCTCTTCCGCGGTCTCCACGTAGGCCGCCTGTTCCGCCTCGATGAATTCGCGTTCGAACAGAATAATGTCTTCCGGGTAGTAGAACTCCACGATATTCGCGCACGATTCCACTCCGGTTGGGACAACGGTGGAGATCACCAGTACGTGCGGATACCACTCCACCATGATGTTGGGGTAATAGGTGAGCCAGATTGCCCCTTGGGCAGGCACTTCGCCATTGCGGTAATTGAGCACCGCTTCCTGCCACTTTCTGTATACCGGCGAGCCAGAATTGGCTAGCTTGCTATTCACCCCCACGGTCTGGACCGAATACCACTCGCCAAATTCCCAGCGCAGGTCATTGCAGGTCACGAACTTTCCCAGACCCGGATGGAAAGGCTCGACATGGTAGTCCTCCAGATAGACTTCAATGAAGGTCTTCCAGTTGTAGGGCACGTGCTCCACCCATACCCGATCGAGTTTGTAGTCGGTGAAATCCAGATCCCGGATCACTCCCAGTCTGGCCAGGTCCCGAGCAACACTGCGCGGGCCAGCAAATAGCAGCCCGTTCCAATTTTGCAGAGGTGTCGCGGCAAGGTTGAGGCAGGGCCTCTCGGCAAAATGCGGGGCGCCAATCAACTCTCCGCGCAGATTGTAAGTCCAGCGATGGACGGGGCAGACAATGCTGCCGCCCGGCACCTGGCCGCGCCCCTTGAGCATCACCGCCTGGCGATGGCGGCATATGTTGGAAAGCAGTCCTATACCTTTTTGGTCGCGTACCAGGACCTTGCTCCCGTCATACCCTTCCAGCACATGGTAATCGCCGGTTTCGGGAACCATGAGCGCATGGCCGACATAGCCGGGGCCAGCGGCAAACAGCAGTTTTTGTTCGAGCGCATAGATTTCAGGGTCCAAATACCAGGACACCGGAATCTGGGGTTTTGCTTTGGACAGCGCAGAAACAGAATCAGCGAGATTAGACATCCCCACCCACCCTATTCCAGTACCGAAAACGGACTTGAAAATGAAAACCCCCCACAAACGTGAGGGAGCTTGGAAGAACTATATCACGCGCATCTCGAGCGGGGACCGGCATTTTTATATTAATTTTGAAAGCATGCCCCTGTTACACTCTTTTTGCTAAAGTAACGGGCTTCCCCTGCCCGTTCATGCACATGAGCAAAGTCAAGTCCACGCCGCCCAAGGATTATGAATCTGCTGTCGTGGAGCTGGAAAAAATCGTTGCCTCCATGGAGTCCGGCAAACTCGGCCTGGAGGATTCCCTGGCAGCCTTTCAACGCGGTGCTGAACTGCTTGCCTATTGCCGTGATCAGCTTTCCCGGGCGGAACAGAAAGTCCAGATCCTCGAAAATGGCGTCTTGAAACCCTTCCTCAATACAAGCAGTGATGAATAGCGAGTTCACCGCCTGGATGAATGCCCGCCAGGCGCGCATGGAAACGGTTCTGGCCGAAGCATTGCCTGGCACCGGTCATGGTCCCAAGCGTTTGCATGATGCGATGCGCTATGCAGTGCTGGGCGGCGGCAAACGGGTGCGCCCGCTATTGGCCTTCGCTGCGGGTGAAGCGGCCGGTGCACCTGCAGATCGAGTGGAAAAAGCCGCCGCCGCGGTGGAGCTGATTCATGCCTACTCCTTGGTACACGATGACATGCCTCCGATGGACAATGACGTGCTGCGCAGAGGCAAGGCCACGGTCCACGTGGAGTTTGACGAGGCCAGCGCGCTGCTCGTGGGTGATGCCCTGCAAAGCCTTGCCTTTGAGGTATTGGCAGAGGCCGGCTCTGATCAGGATCCAGCCATTCAGTTGCAGATGGTCAAACAACTCGCCCAGGCGGCTGGCTCACGAGGAATGGCGGGCGGGCAGGCAGTTGACCTCGAAAGCGTGGGCCACGCCCTGTCCTTACCTGAGTTGGAGTTCATGCATATCCTCAAGACCGGCGCCCTGATCCGTGCCTCGGTCCAGCTAGGCACGCTGTGCGGCAAACCTGAATCCGAGGCCGAAAAGCGTGCGTTGGACCACTATGCCAAGTGTGTGGGGCTGGCTTATCAAGTGGTGGATGATGTACTTGATGCCGACTCCTCCACCGCAACCCTGGGCAAGACCGCAGGAAAGGATGCCAGCCAGTTAAAGCCGACCTATGTCAGCCTGCTGGGTCTGGCCCCCGCAAGAGCGCTGGCCGAGACTCTGCACCAAGACGCCTTGCAAGCGCTTACCCTGTTTGGAGATCAAGCTACGCGCCTGCGGGACTTGGCTGATTACATCATTCAACGGACCCACTGATTTGCCGTATCCCATTTTGCAGTCCATCCAGAACCCGGCTGAATTGCGCCGTTTGCCGCGCTCTGACCTACCCGAACTGGCCCAGGAACTTAGGGATTTTCTTCTGGAAAGCGTGGCACAGACAGGCGGCCATCTGGCATCCAACCTGGGTGCGGTGGAACTCACTATCGCGCTGCATTATGTGTATGACACGCCCGCTGACCGGTTGATTTGGGACGTCGGCCACCAGACTTATTCGCACAAAATTCTCACCGGCCGGCGTGAAGCCATGGCGAGCCTGCGCCAGATGAATGGCATCGCCGGCTTCCCCAGACGAGCCGAAAGCGAGTACGACGCTTTTGGCACCGGCCATTCCTCGACCTCGATATCCGCGGCACTCGGCATGGCCGAGGCCTTTCGGCAGACGGACTCGGCGCAGCGGGCGGTGGCAGTAATCGGCGACGGAGCCATGAGCGCCGGCATGGCATTTGAAGCCCTGAACAACGCCGGTGCCACCAACTTGCCATTGCTGGTGGTGCTGAATGACAATGACATGTCCATCTCTCCGCCGGTGGGTGCCCTAAATAATTACCTGGCCAGGCTCATGTCCGGCCGCTTTTACGCTGCCGCCCGCAAGGCCGGCGAGCGGGTGCTGTCGCATGTGCCGCCAATCAAGGAGTTGGCGAAGAAGGCGGAAGAGCACATGAAGGGAATGGTCACGCCGGGCACCCTGTTTGAGGAATTTGGCTTCAATTACATCGGTCCCATCGACGGCCATGACCTGGATGTCCTGATTGAGACACTGTCCAATATCCGCCAGTTGGACGGTCCGCAATTCCTGCATGTCGTAACCCAGAAGGGCAAGGGTTACGCGCCGGCAGAGACCAACCCCTGCCTGTACCATGGCGTCTCGCGCTTTGATCCCGCCACCGGCATGGCGGAAAAATTCGGCAGCATACCGACCTACACGCAGATTTTTGGCGAATGGATCTGCGACATGGCTGCGCAGGATTCCCGCCTGATCGGCATTACCCCGGCAATGCGGGAAGGTTCCGGCCTGGTCAGGTTTTCCCGCGAATACCCCAAGCGCTATTTTGACGTGGGTATCGCCGAACAACATGCACTCACTTTCGCGGCGGGATTGGCCTGCGAGGGTTTCAAACCCGTAGTCGCTATCTATTCCACTTTCCTGCAGCGCGCTTATGATCAGCTCATTCACGACATTGCCCTGCAAAATCTGGATGTCACCCTGGCAATAGACCGGGCCGGACTCGTGGGGGCAGATGGCCCGACGCACGCGGGGAGTTTTGACTTGAACTACCTGCGCTGCATTCCCAATCTGATCATCGCCGCCCCTGCCGATGAAAATGAATGCCGGCAATTGCTGACCACCTGTTATCAATATCCCGGCCCCGCTGCCATTCGTTATCCGCGCGGCGCGGGGCCGGGCGCCCGTTTGGACTCCAGCCTGGACCCGGTGCAGGTCGGCAAAGGGCGCATCCTCCGGGAAGGCGCACGAATCGCCATCCTGGCGTTTGGCAGTATGGTCGCGCCCGCTCTGGAAGCGGCGAAGAGCCTGAATGCCACCGTGGCCGACATGCGTTGGGTTAAACCTCTGGACACCGGGCTTCTTGAAGCCTTGGCTGCTGGTCACGAGTTGCTGGTGAGCGTGGAAGAAAATGCAGAGGCCGGCGGTGCCGGCTCTGCCGTAACTGAATGGCTGGCCCGGGTGCCAGGCATGGTAAGGCTGTTGCAACTCGGCTTGCCGGACCGCTTCATCGAACATGGCGATCATGCCAGACAACTGGCTGCCTGTGGCCTGGACGCGGCAGGCATCGAATCCGCTATCCGGCGCAAGCTTGCCGACTGAATATTACCCGACTTATGTACTCGGGTATTTTGAGCGGTTATACTTGGGACTGTTCGGCCGGCAGACTAAGCCGCTTGCAGACAAAAGGATCTCTCCAAATGAATGACTGCTGTGACGTTCAAACCCCGGCTATGCCGGATGTCCAGAACTTTGAGGACACGCGGCAGATCGCCATCAACAAGGTCGGCATCAAGTCCATTCGCCACCCCGTGCGGGTCGCAGATAAGAGCGGCGGGGTGCAACACACCGTGGCTACGTTCAACATGAATGTGTATCTGCCGCATCAGTTCAAGGGTACGCACATGTCGCGATTCGTGGAAATTCTGAACAGCCGGGAGCGGGAAATCTCCGTCGAGAACTTTGAGGCCATGCTGCGCGACATGGTGAGCCGCCTGGAGGCTGAATCCGGCCATATGGAAATGACCTTCCCCTACTTCATCAGCAAATCCGCCCCCGTTTCAGGGGTTCAAAGCCTCATGGATTATGAAGTGACTTTTACCGGGGAAATCAGCCAAGGGCAATTCACCCACACCACCAGGATTGTGGTGCCGGTTGCCTCCCTGTGCCCTTGCTCAAAGGAGATTTCCGAATATGGTGCCCACAACCAGCGATCCCATGTCACGGTCACGTGCAAGACCAATGACTTCCTCTGGATCGAGGATATTGTCCGGCTCGTTGAGGAGCAAGCATCCTGCGAACTCTACGGCCTGCTCAAGCGTCCGGATGAGAAGTTTGTCACCGAGCGCGCCTACGACAACCCCAAATTCGTCGAGGACATCGTGCGCGATGTGGCTGCGGCGCTAAATCGGGAAAAGCGGGTCGACTGGTATGTTGCCGAAGCAGAGAACTTCGAGTCCATCCATAATCATTCGGCTTACGCGCTGATCGAACGGGACAAGCGCAAGCGTTTGTAACGCATGCGCACGTGCCGCGACGAAAGACGAGACGATCGGGGATGATGGGAAACACACAACCTGTCGCGACTCGAGCGTCGCGACAGGTTGATGCGTAGGCGTCTAGCAGGCTTGATTCAACAGGTCACCACCGCGTCGGAATACTTGGACAACAGCACGGCCTTGACGTCGGCATCGGTCGGCTTCTTGTACTGGCCCCGGCCAAACTCTTCCATCAGGTCGGCCTTATAGGACTTGATGAAGTCATCGAACAGGGTACCGCCATACACGCCCGTGGCATACAGGGTGTCGTCGGAGGGGTCATATTCCAGCCTGACCGCGGCGAGCGGCTGGTTTGCCGGACCATAGGTCACCTCTCCGCCCTTGGCAGGGTCGAACACGCTGTTGTGCGCACAGCAGGTGATCACGCCTTTTCTACCGGCAAGTTCGCTCTGGTCGGCCGAATACGCCACCACAGTCGCGGCTTTCATGGGATAGGCCAATTGGTGGGAGCAGATGGCGGAATAGGCAACAACGTCCTTTGCCGGGCCAACGCCACCCTGCCAGGAATATGTCTCGCCGGCATGGGTTTTCAGGTTAGTCGGACTTGCCGCGCTGCCCAGCTTGATAAGCAGGCATGGGGCGCTCTTGATCGGATAATTGAAGAAGTAGGCTTCGGCCGTGGTAAGCGTCGCTGCCTTGAGCGGCTTGCCATCGGCATCCACCAGACGGGACTTGGTATAGGTCATCAGGTCGCCAGCATTCGCAAGGCGTTCAACCAGGTTTCCCGCCACCATCGCACCGGCAACCGTTCCCGTACAAGTGCGAATGAAACTTCGTCTGTCCATCGACATAGCTTCCTCCTAACGTTAATCAAGAAGGGGACAACCGTCCCCCCTAGTTCCTAATCATAGCCCCTATCAGTTGAAGGTATCGCGATAGATGCCCTTGGCCCACTCAAGATAGGTCTTGCCCCTGGCCTCTTGCCGGTCTTCGAATGTCTTGGTGTCGGGTGAGAAGCCGGTGATGGCATCCTTGGCCGGATCATAGACGTAATGTGCGACCACACCGATCGCTTCCGGCGGGAAGGCCTCGACCATCGAGTAGCACACGGTTTCGGGAGTCTCCCACGGGATTTCCTTGCCCTGCACGCGCGCTGCCAGCACCTTGGCAACGAAGTGGCCCTCCGTGTTGGACGTGTTGGCGCTCTTTGAGTAAGGCTGGAAGCGAGCGTCGCCGGAGCAGTAAACGCGGTCGTCACCAATGAGGTTATAGAAGCGAGTATCGATGTTGGCTTCCTTTTGCGTCGTTTTCTTCGTGTCGCCCATTAACCCACACTGCTCGAGGAGGGTATTGCCGCGTACGTGGGGATAAATGCACGCATCGTCGAAGGGATAGGAATCAAACTCGGTGGTAATGATCTTCTTGTCAACATCCACGCCCTTGATGTCACTCGACGGTTTCCATTCGATGATGTCCTTGTACAACTCATCGAACGCGGCATGAAAGCCCTTGGCCTTGATGGTGATTTCCGGGTTGCCGTCGAGCACCAGGACCTTGCCCTTGATGTTGTTCTTCTTGAAGATGTCGGCGATGATGCAGGCGCGCTCGTACGGTCCCGGCAGGCAACGGTAGTTGCCGGCAGGCACGTTCTGTACGAAGACACCGCCTTCAAACTCATCGATCTTGCGCTTGATGGTGACGTGTTCCATCGGGGAAATGAATCCACCCGGGTATTTCTGCTTCAGCGTGGCGATCGTGTATGGGTCGGTAATGCCGCTCCGCTCGTAGTCATACGAGATGCCGGGCGCGAACAACACGAAATCGTAGTCAATCTCGCCATCGCTTGTGATGACCTTGCGCGCAGCGCGATCCAGCCCGATTACGGTGGAATTGAAATAGATGTAGTCGTTGTTTACTGCGGCATCGAGGAAGCTGTGATTGGCCAGGAACTCCAGGTCGACAATGCCGGCGTACCACAGGCTGCTGTTGAAGCAGGACGAATACATGTCGCGTTTGTCGACCATCACCACATCGAATTTCGGATAATTCTTCTTGGCATACTTGGCAATGGTCAGGCCAGAAGTTCCCGCGCCCACCACCACGAGGCGAGGCCCTTTGGCTGCGGGCAGCTGGGCTTTCACGCCGGTGCCCACCATGGGCGCCTTGGCCATCTTGGTGTCACTTGCCATTACCTGGGCAGTCTGCGCGCAGCCCACACTGCCGATTGCACCCAAGCCCGCGGCAAGCCCGCTGATTTTCACAAAATCACGGCGCGTCATTTTTTCACTCATCGTCCCCTCCATTCGCATGAAAACAAGGCTACCGTAGGCAGCCACAATAAAGCAGCACAAGAATGCGCCACAAGAATTCCCAACAAGTTCGGCTGAAAATCGTGCAGGCAGGCCGCGCAAATCCCGGCCATCTGCGATACGCAAATTTACGACCACGTCACTCGAACGTCGACTACCTTAAAATCCGATACCTATTAAAACAGTTTTTATAGACCAGAAGGGCGAACTTGTCGCTAGCGATCAATAAGTTTTATTGACGTTCATCATCTTTTCCCCGAAAACCCGCTCCGTAGTGTTCACTAGAAAGCACTCGGTTCAGGAAAACCCGCCGGGGCCGATCGACAATTCGCCTCGGTTAGCGCGCCCGTGAATCCACGTTAGCACAGTTAATGACCGTCAGTAACGCCGAATCAGGGTCATAGTCTGGCCTTCCCGCCTCATGTCAGTGCGATTCAGGAAACTCATTCCCAAGAGTGCCGGATTGATGTTGGCGTCCACCACGAAGCCATCAACCTGGTTAAGCGTAATGCTTCCCACTTTCACGGTGTTAAAGCTTACCTTCCATGCCTTCTGCAAACCTGCGGCCGTACCGACCGAGACCGCTGGATTGCGCTGGAAATCCAGATTCATGCGCTTGGCGTCGTGGGCCCCAATCGCAACCGCGGTTGCCCCGGTATCAAGCAGGAATAGAACGGGTACCCCGTTGATCGCGCCCTGGGTGACGAAGTGCCCGCTGGGGTCCGCGGGCAGGATCACTGTGGGTTTCTGGTCTGGATTCGCCGCACTGGCGAAGGATTGCCCCATCATAAGCGTGCGGCGTTTTCCATCCACTTCGATGAGCGCGGATTCCGATGTGGCCCTTATGAGTCGTGCGCCCGCGAGGCTCTGGCCCGTCGACAGCATTTTGGGCGGACCCCCATCCACGCTGACGATCGCCTTGTCCTTGAACAGGCCGATGATTCCCACCGATGTCGCCTGGCACGACCCCGCAACACCCGCAAGCAGAATAACTGCCATACAATAGCGCTGAATCTTCATTTCAATTTCCCTTGCTTGATGAAACCCGTTGTCATTTTCCGCTTCTCCCAGACCGAGGGCCCCGGTTATCTCGGTGAATTTCTTGCGACGCACGGTATTCCCCAGGACCATATCAATGTGGACGCAGAAGAGGTGATTCCTGCGGGCATTAACGGCTATGCCGGGCTCGTATTGATGGGTGGACCCATGAGTGTAAACGATGAGCTGCCCTGGATCGAACCGGTGCTGAATTTGGTTCGTGATGCAGTCAAGCGCAATGTTCCGGTGCTTGGTCATTGTCTGGGCGGACAATTGATGAGCAAAGCCATGGGCGGCATCATCTCGCGCAACCCGATAAAGGAAATAGGCTGGGGGAGCGTAAACAAAGTCAGGGGCGCGGAAGCAACTGCATGGCTGGATGGGCTGCCTGACTCTTTCGAGGTTTTCCAGTGGCATGGTGAAACATTCAGCATCCCGCCCGGCGCCCAGCATTTGTTAAGCAACGAGCATTGTGCCAATCAGGCTTTCCTGGTCAACCACCGTCATCTGGGCCTGCAATGCCATGTGGAAATGACGGCTCCCATGATCCGGGCCTGGTGCGAGATCGGTGCCAACGAGATTGTTGAGGCCCGGGCCAGCCCGGCCGTTCAACCCGCCGGCACGATGCAGGAGAATATGGCGCCGCGCCTGCGCCGCCTCAATCGTGTAGCCGACCTTCTCTACACCCGCTGGATAAAGGGCCTGGCTGCGTCATGAACGGTCAGGCGCCCAGTGCCGAAGCGTTGCGCCGGCTATTGGGGAAGACGGTATTGTTCAAGAACCAGCATTTTCGCGTGATCGAGGTATTGGATTGTGAACTTTCCCTGGTCCTCGGAAGCCTGGAGCAGACGGAGATCCAGTCCGATCTTCATGGCCGCGCCAAGCGACAGTGCATCTCGCACCTGATCATCCGCGCACTGGACGACCTGCAAAATGGCCCAAGCCAGGAGTTGATGTCCGTGCGGGTCCTCGACTGAGCTGCCGATAATACTCAGGATGGAATTGTTTACCCGCGCCGGGGGCGACCTGCGCGGCGCCTGTTTCCAGTCCGACAAATTCAAGAGTTGAGACTGCCTCGGCAACTCTTGGGCAATTCGGCAAAAGCAAATCAGGAAGTTGGCCGCGGCGGGCGGAAAGGCCAAACCCTGGCGGGTGGACGGCATCAGTACCCGAGCGGCCTTCATGCTGGCAGTCCTTGAAACCGGATTTGACCTCAGCCAGATTGCCCACGACCTTGATTTTGCAGGATTCCCTTCTTTTCCGGCTCCAATTGAAAAATCCTTTATCCAAGAATAAAAACAAACGATTTATCGGGCGACGAGCCCCTTGTTATGCTCTTCCGCTGTTCATCAGGCCATTTCCGTTCCAGGAGCAAACATGCCCAATTTGGTTCGTCCGCATGGCGGCGGTAATCTCAAGCCACTATTGTTGACCGGCGAAGGTCAAAAGGCCGAATTGACCCGGGCTCAAAGTCTGCCCAAAGTCAAGATGACCTCACGCGAAACCGGCGATCTCATCATGCTGGGCATCGGCGGGTTCACCCCGCTTGTGGGGTTCATGACCCACGCCGATTGGCAGGGTGTGTGCGACGGGTACAAGATGGCCAATGGTCTCTTCTGGCCCATACCCATCACGCTTTCCACCGACGAAGTCACTGCCCAGAGCATCAAGGAAGGCTCCGATGTAGCGCTGGTAGACAGTGAGACCGGTGAAATCATGGGTACCATGAAAATCACCGAGAAGTACGCTATCGACAAGGCGCATGAGTGCATGATGGTGTACAAGACCACGGATCTCGAGCACCCAGGCGTCAAGATGGTGATGGAGCAGGGCTCCATGAATCTGGCCGGCCCGGTCAAGGTGCTCTCCACCGGCAGCTTTAAGGAAGAGTACGGCGATCAGTTCATGACCCCGACCGAAACCCGCGCGCTGTTCGAATCCAAGGGCTGGTCTACCGTTGCGGCCTTCCAGACCCGCAACCCCATGCACCGCAGCCACGAGTACCTGGCCAAGGTGGCGGTAGAAATTTGCGACGGCGTCATGATCCACTCATTGCTGGGCAAGCTGAAGCCGGGCGACATCCCGGCCGACGTGCGCAGCAATGCGATCGGTACCCTGATTGAAAACTACTTCGTTCCCAATACTGTCGTCCAAGCCGGATATCCGCTGGACATGCGCTACGCCGGTCCGCGCGAAGCGCTGTTGCATGCACTGTTCCGCCAGAACTACGGCTGTTCCCACCTGATTGTCGGGCGCGACCATGCGGGCGTCGGTGATTACTACGGCCCCTTCGATGCACACAAGATTTTTGACGAAATCCCCAGAGACGCGCTGGAAACGAAGCCGCTTAAGATCGACTGGACGTTCTGGTGCTACAAGTGCGGTGGCATGGCCTCCGCCCGCACCTGCCCGCACGGCAAGGATGACCGCCTGCTGCTGTCCGGCACCAAGTTGCGCAAGATGCTGTCGGAGGGCGAACAGCCACCGGCGGAATTCTCGCGTCCCGAAGTTGTGACCATCCTGCAGAAATATTACGCTGGCCTGGACGAGAGTCAGAAAGTGAAAGTGGAGATGAAGGGCCATTCGGCCGCATAGAGCAATTAAGGGCCCTGAGCCTGCCGGAAGCGGATTCGCGATACGCCCCCGGCCAAGACAGGTTCAAGGTTCTGATCGGACCGCGACGATCGCGGATAGTTAGCTAACTGATTGACAAGGAGAGTTGTAATGCCAACCTACGTCCGTACCGACAAGTGCGACGGCTGCAAGGGTCAGGACAAGACTGCCTGCATGTACATCTGCCCGCACGACCTGATGAAGCTGGACAAAGACGGTTCAGAAACCGGTCATGCCATGCGTGCCTTCAACCAGGAACCCGAGCAGTGCTGGGAGTGTTATTCCTGCGTGAAGATCTGTCCGCAACAAGCCATCGAATGCCGCCACTATGCGGACATCGTACCCCTGGGCGGTTCCGTACAGCCCTTGCGTGGCACCGATTCCATCATGTGGACCATCAAGTTCCGCAACGGCACCCTGAAGCGATTCAAGTTTCCGATCCGGACCACTCCAGAAGGTTCCATCGACCCCTACGGCGGCAAACCCAACGCCTCTATGGCCAACATCACGAAGCCTGGCTTCTTCGTTGAAGTGGGTGGCTACCGCGCAGGCAATCCTGCCGAGCTGATCCGCAAGTAAGCAGGCAATACGCAACAAGTTATTATGGAGTAACACAAATGGCTGGTGAATTTGGAAATCCGGAAGTAATCGAAGAGGACCTTGATATTCTGTTGATCGGTGGCGGCATGGCATGTTGCGGCGCCGGTTACGAAATCATGCGCTGGGCTGAAGCCGCCAAGGTGGAAGCCGGCATCGACCTTAAAATCAAACTCGTGGACAAGGCTGCCATGGACCGCTCCGGCGCCGTGGCACAGGGTCTCTCCGCAATCAACACCTATATCGGCAGCGAACTGGATCCCGCGGATTACGCGCGCATGGTGTCCAACGACCTGATGGGCATCACTCGCGACGACCTGGCATACGACCTCGGCCGCCACGTGGATGAGTCCGTGCACCTGTTCGAAGAATGGGGCCTGCCGATTTGGAAAACCGACGAAAACGGTGAGCGCCACGACGGTTCCAAAGGCCTGCCAGCGCTGAAGGACGGCGGCAAGCCGGTGCGGTCCGGCAAGTGGCAGATAATGATAAACGGCGAATCCTACAAGTGGATCGTGGCCGAGGCCGCCAAAAAGGCCCTGGGCATGGACCGCATTGAAGAGCGCATCTTCATCGTCAAGCTGGTCAACGACAAGAACGACCCCAACCGCATCGCCGGTGCCGTAGGCTTCTCCACGCGTGACCACAAAGTGATCGTGTACAAAGCCAAGGCCATCCTGCTGGCTGCCGGTGGCTGCGTGAACCTCTTCCGCCCCCGCTCCGTGGGCGAGGGTACGGGCCGCGCCTGGTACCCGGTGTGGAATGCAGGTTCCACCTACGCCATGGCTGCCGAAGCCGGTGCCGAGCTGACCATGATGGAAAACCGCTTCGTGCCTGCCCGCTTCAAGGACGGCTACGGCCCGGTTGGTGCCTGGTTCCTTCTGTTCAAGGCCCAAGCCACCAATGGCAACGGTGAAGTGTACATGGTCAAGAACAAGGAACTGCTGAACGACTATCCCCCTTACGGGCAAGCCGCGGTTCCCGCTTCCTGCCTGCGCAATCACCTGATGCTCAAAGAAATGAAGGAAGGCCGCGGTCCGATATACATGGACACCGTGACCGCGCTGGCCAAACTGCGCGAAACCCTGTCCCCGCGTGAAGTGAAGCACCTCGAAGCCGAGGCTTGGGAAGACTTTCTCGACATGTGCGTCGGCCAGTGCGGTATCTGGGTGGGCGAAAATATCGAGCCGGAGAAGAAGAACTCCGAGTTGATGCCCACCGAGCCCTACCTGCTCGGTTCCCACTCCGGCTGCTGCGGCATCTGGGTGTCCGGTCCCGAAGATCTGGGCGCGCCCACTTCCGAAGACCACGCCGAGGCGGGCAAGATCCCGGCTCACCTGCCCAAGGGCTGGAACTGGGGCTACCGCTCCATGACTACGGTCAAGGGTCTGTTCACCGCCGGTGACGGCGTGGGCGCCTCCGGCCACAAGTTCTCCTCCGGCTCCCACGCTGAAGGCCGCATGTGCGCCAAGTCCATGGTCAAGTACTGCATCGACAACAAGGACATGAAGCCCGAGCTGGACACCTCCATCGAGCAGCTGGTGGAAGACATCTACCGTCCGGTGCGGACCTACATGGAGTTCAAGGACTACACCACCGCGATCGATATCAACCCCAACTACATCACGCCCAAGATGCTGCAGTTCCGTCTGCAGAAGATCATGGACGAGTACGTTGCGGGTGTGGCCACCTACTACACCACCAACGACAAGATGCTGGCACTGGCGGAAGAGAAGTTGGAAATGCTCAAGGAAGATGCCCTGAAGATGCGCGCCAAGGACCTGCATGAACTGCTGCGGGCCTGGGAGAACTACCATCGCATCCTGACTGCGGAAGCCCACATGAAACACATCCAGTTCCGTGAAGAAAGCCGTTATCCCGGCTTCTACTACCGCATGGACAAGAACTTTGTCGATGAGGAAAACTGGAAATGCTTCGTCAATTCCGTGTATGACAAGTCCACCCACAAGTGGAGCCTGTTCAAGCGCCAGCATTACGACCTGGTGGACAAGTCCAAGCTGTTCAAGCCGGCCGCGCATTAATCGACGTTAAGGCTTAAAATGGAACCGGGCGTCGCAAGGCGCCCGGTTTTTCTTTGTATTTCCAGAAGCTACGTCGAGGTAATGGTCATGAGTGAGTTCAAGGTTGAAATCGGCGATGCGCCGTTCGCGAAAAGCCCGGTCACGCCGGAGATGGTTGATGGCGACAAGGTCATCCAGTTCCAGTGCCGCAAGGGTATTTCATGCTGGAACGCCTGTTGCAGCAACATCGACATCATCCTTACCCCCTATGACATCATCCGACTGAAGCAGCACTTGGGCATCAGCTCTACCGAGTTTCTGCGGAAATTCACCTTCCCGTTCGAGTTCTCTCCCAACGATATTGCCGGGGTCAAACTCAAGCCGATCGAGGAAGGCACAGCCTGCCAGTTCATGCGCCCGGAAGGTTGCAACGTCTATCAGGACCGCCCGACGGCCTGCCGGTACTACCCTGTCGCCCTTCTATCGATGCGGCGTCAAGATGAAACTACCGACCGTGCCGTCTACGCCATGGTCAAGGAGGAACACTGCAAGGGCCATTTCGAGCCGCGCAGCCAGACGGTTGACGAATACCGCAAGGATCAAGGCATCGAGGAGTACGACCAATACGGCCGCGCCTGGCGTCAACTGGTGCTGAAAAAGAAATCTGCCGGCCCCACGGTGGGCAACGCCTCGCAGCGCAGCCTGCAATTGTTCTTCATGGCCTGTTACGACGTCGATCAGTTCCGCGGTTTTGTCAATTCGGCTTCATTCGATGACGTGTACGATGTTGCCGAGGAAGACAGAGCCAAATGGGATGACGATCTGGAACTGATGACTTTCGGCTTCCGCCTGGTACGTCAGGTCCTGTTCAACGAACTCACCATTCCATTCCGGCCAGACGCCATGGAACGACGCCTGGCGCGCAAGAAGGAACGGGAAGAGATTCTGGACAAGATCGTTGAAAAACTACCCACTGAGGACTTTGTCAAACCGCTGCCGGAAGACGCCATCTACGACAAGTACAAGATGGGCGATTCCTGAGTAATCACATGTTGCGCAATCTACTCCTGCTTTTATTCCTGACCGCCTTGCCCGCGCAGGCGGAGCAACTCTATAAGTGCCTTGATGCCGGCAAGCAGGTTACCTACTCCAATCTGCCGTGCAGCAAGTTTCCGGGTTTGAAGGAAGCCAAGATCATTGAGGCCGAGCCAGCGCCGCCGGCTTCTGAGCAGGGGCGCGCCTCGGCCAGGGAAGCGGCGCCCGCGCCAAAACTCAAGGCCGGCAAGAAAACGGCGAGCGAACGGGCAGAGACCAAGCGTGTGCTGAAAGTCGAGCGAGCCGAGAAGAGCAAGTGCAACAAGCTATCGGATCAAATCGGCGAGGTCATGGACAAAATGGACGCCGCCCGCCACAAGGGTTACACCGCCAAACAGGAAACTGAGTGGAAGCAGAAGATCCAGGAATTGACTGCCAAGAAGACCCGGCTGAACTGCTTCTGAACCGTTCTGCCTGATAAGAACAAACATGAACGCGCAGCTCGACACCAATTTCTATCTCGTCAAGGACGAACCTTATTACGAGCTAGTCGCCAACGAGGTTCGCTTGTTCGAAGCCGCCTACTTCAGCAAGGTTCCGGTCCTGCTCAAAGGCCCCACAGGTTGCGGCAAGACCCGCTTCATGGAGTACATGGCGTGGCGGCTCAAGCGGCCGCTGATCACGGTGTCCTGCCATGACGACCTGACCGCCTCCGACCTGGTGGGCCGCTATCTGGTCAAGGGCGGCGAAACCACCTGGGTGGACGGCCCCCTCGCGCGGTCAGTGCGCATGGGTGCAATCTGCTACCTGGACGAAATCGTAGAGGCGCGAAAGGACACCATGGTGGTCATTCATCCCCTGGCCGACGACCGCCGCCTGCTGCCGATGGAAAAGCTCGGCACCACGTTGACTGCGGGACCGGAATTCTGCCTCGCAATTTCGTACAATCCCGGTTACCAGAGCGTGCTCAAGGAACTCAAACAGTCCACCCGGCAACGTTTCATCGCCATTGAGTTCCGCTATCCGCAGCCCGAACTGGAACGCCGAATCGTCATCAAGGAAACCGGCATTGAGCAAGGCATCGCTGACAAGCTCATCAAGCTGGCGGAAATGACCCGCAACCTCAAGGGCAACGGCCTGGAGGAAGGCGCCTCCACCCGCCTGCTGGTCCATGCCGGCAAGCTCATCGCCCAGGGCGTCGAACACCGGGCCGCCTGCCAGGGCGCCATCTCACAGGCTTTGACCGACGACAGCGACATGGTGCATGCGGTGAACGAACTGATCGCTGCGATGTTCTGATATTGCCGTCCAAATCCTGATCTACACTTTGTCACCCTGCATGGCCTGTGCATTCCCGTCGGCCATTTCTGCAACGATGGCGCTCTCGCGACAAGTTGGGCGCACGCATGTCGAGACGTGTAACATCGGCCCGGATCGCGGCAGAGCGATGGTAGCTGTTTTAGGGCGCGGCGCGGCCGACCAACGACAGCCGGCCGGGCGCGGAATTTGTTCGCTGCGTCAATACGAAGTTGCGCTCACGCAAAATGGCTGGCTCAGGGTGGACGCCGCCGCCGGTATATCCGACCCAGCCGTAACCTGACGCGTCGTGGCAGCCGTTCCCCTGACCGCCGAACAAATTACCCAGTTGCTGGAGGCTTGGCTGGATGTGGAGTTCAGCTTTCACAAGGTCGATGGTCTGGCTGCCACCATCTCCCGGGAAGACCGGGAGGTGCAGGATTTCGTCCTCGGCTGGGTGCGGCGAATTGCCACTACCAACATCCAGGTCAGTTATGAATTTGCCCAG
The DNA here is from genome assembly GCA_049592895.1 of Thiobacillaceae bacterium. Classification (GTDB taxonomy): domain Bacteria; phylum Pseudomonadota; class Gammaproteobacteria; order Burkholderiales; family Thiobacillaceae; genus DASQBT01. Next base: position 25,103 of record JBAWGM010000212.1, read on the forward strand.
CGTGCAGTCGCCGCGCTGGACCAGTTCGACCGCAGGGTGATCGAGTCCTGGGCTCTCCACGCGACCGACAGTTTCGACCGGAGCGGGCTGGCGGCGGCGCTCAAAGTCATCCGCGAAGTGGAGAACTTTGAGGCCTTGCGCCACCAGCGGGTCGACGGCGTCCATCTGGAAGAGCATCAGACTGTGCTGGTCAATTTCCTCCACGGCCTCTCAGGCCGCCGGCTCAAGGTGGAACCCGGCGACGGGGCCTTTACCGACAGCGAGACCGTGTTTCTACCCGCGGTGCTGGCCCAGCTTGACAGCGCACAGGACAACTTCACACTGGCAAAATCCCTGGTCGCCCTGATGTGGGCGCAAACCCGTTTCGGCAGCTTTCGCCCGGACTTTTCCGTGTTTGACCGGTACGCCGACCCGGTCCAGGCGTGTGCTGCTTTTCGCACCCTTGACGGCCTTCGGCTGGAAGCCCGCCTGGCGAATGAGTTGCCGGGTCTCTACCGCGACCTACAGGCCTTGAAGCAGAAATACCACGCGGCCAACCTCCCCCCCCCTTGGCAAACGCTGAATCACAGCCTGGCCCGCCCTCACGCTACCGTTGACGACACCTTGGCTTTGCTCGATCAGGCTTACACATTGGCTCCTGTCCCCGCGTCCCCGTTCCACCCAGAGTTGCGGATCGACGCCGTGAATGCGCGTCTTGCCGCGCGCAAGGAGCGGGAAAAGATATTGCTGCGGGTCAAGCTGGCGGAGCTGGCCAATGAAGTGCGCAAGCATCATCCGGCCGCGGAGGATGCCGAACATCCCCAGTTTGAACTGAACGAGACGGAAGAGGACAAGCCTTTCGCCCAGGATATGGAGCTTTCCCTCGATGGCTTGCCCATCACGCCGCCGGATGAGGTGAGACAACTGCTCACCTCCATCCAGCTCGACTGGGGCGAAATACCCCCCGAGTTTCTGGTGCCGGCCGGAGACGGCGAATACGATCCCGCCGTCTACATCAAGGAGCAGAAGGACCCCGATGAAGTCTGGCAAGGTACCTACCACGAGGAGGGGGCCCACCTGTATCACGAATGGGATCATGGTCGCCAGCACTACCGCAAGAATTGGTGCGTACTGCGCGAGAAACCCGTACGCCCACTCTACGATGACTTCGTCGAGCGCACGCGGGACAAATACACCGGCCTGCTCAAGCACCTGCGCCGTACCTTTGAGGTAATGCGCGACGAAAACCGCCTGGAAAAACGCCAGTCCCAAGGCGACGAAGTCGACATCGACGCCCTGGTGGAAGCCCTGGCAGATGCCCGCGACGGTTCCGAGATGAGCGATCGGCTATTCATGCACATGCACCGCGCCGAGCGCAATATCGCGGTCATGTTCATGGTGGACATGAGCGGCTCCACCAAGGGCTGGATCAACGAGGCCGAACGCGAATCGCTGCTGCTCCTGTGCGAAACGCTGGAAACCCTGGGCGACCGCTATGCCATTTATGGCTTCTCCGGCACCACCCGCAAGCGCTGCGAAATCTTCCGCGTGAAGACTTTCGACGAGCCCTACAACGACGAAGCCCGCGCCCGCATAGCCGGCATCAGCCCGCAGGAATACACCCGCATGGGCGTGGCCATCCGCCACCTCTCCAAACTACTCAATGAGGTCGATGCCAAGACCAAGCTGCTCATCACCTTATCCGACGGCAAGCCGGATGACTACTTCGACATCTACCGCGGCCAGTATGGCATCGAGGACACCCGCCAAGCACTGTTCGAGGCGCGCCGCACCGGCATCCACCCGTTCTGCATCACCATCGACAAGGAGGGCAAGGAATACCTGCCCTACATGTACGGCCACGCCAATTTCGTCGAGATCGACGAGGTGAGGAAGCTCCCGCTGAAGGTGGCAGATATCTACCGCAGGCTGACCAGCTAAACCTTGTTAACCCTCATTTCGGGTCAGCAAGCGGATCCAGCGGATCGTCACCCACTGCGCTTGTCCTGACCACCGTTTCCAGATAATCCTGAATCGCGTAGGTCAGCTTATCGCAACCCTCGCCGGTCAGGGCGGAAATGGCAAATACCGGGCCGCCCCAGAGATATTGCTTCAGAAACGCGGCCACACTGCGCTCCCGTTCCGCTTCATCCAGCATGTCCACTTTGTTCAGCACCAGCCAGCGCGGCTTCTGATACAGCGCTTCATCGTACTTGCGCAGTTCCGCCACGATGGCGCGCGCGTCGGCGACCGGGTCGGCGCCGTCCCAGACCGGGGATATATCCACCAGGTGCAATAACAACCGGGTGCGCTGCAGATGACGCAGAAACTGATGGCCCAACCCTGCCCCCTCCGCCGCACCTTCGATCAGGCCGGGAACGTCGGCAATCACGAAACTCTTGTCATGGGCCACCCGCACCACGCCCAGATTGGGATGCAGGGTGGTGAAGGGATAATCCGCGACCTTGGGACGCGCGGCAGATACCGCGCGGATGAAAGTCGATTTGCCCGCATTGGGCATGCCCAGCAACCCCACGTCCGCCAGGACCTTCAGTTCCAGGTGCAGCTGCCGCTCTTCGCCCGGCTCGCCCAGGGTATGCTGGCGCGGCGCGCGGTTAATGCTGGACTTGAAATGTACATTGCCGAGGCCACCCTTGCCTCCCTTCGCCAGGGTCGCGCGGGTGCCGTCGCGGTCCAGATCGGCGACCAGCTCGCCGGTTTCGGAATCGCTGAAGACCGTACCGACAGGCACGCGGATGACGGTATCTTCGCCGCCCTTGCCGTAGCATTGTGCGCCGCGGCCGTTTTCACCACGCTGCGCCTTGAATGTGCGCATGTAGCGAAACTCGATCAGGGTATTGAGGTTGCGGTCCGCCTGCGCATAGATGGTGCCGCCGTGGCCGCCGTCGCCGCCGTCCGGGCCGCCTTTGGGGATAAATTTTTCCCTGCGGAAGCTGGCGGACCCGTCGCCGCCCTTTCCGGCCAGAACCGTGATGGTGGCCTCGTCAACAAACTTCATGGGATTGAGTCCTCAAACAAAAAAGCCCTGTCCAACGGCCAGGGCTTTTGTCCGGCGGGGAAGGTGCCTCAGGCGGCGACCGGCTCCACGCTAACGGTGCGACGCTTCGCGACGCCCTTAATCTCGTACTTCACCACGCCGTGCGCCGT
>JBAWGM010000213.1:0-4429 GCA_049592895.1 Thiobacillaceae bacterium
TCCTTCCGCCATCCTTGAGCCGGCTGGATGATCTGGCAGGCGACCTGTATTTCACCTGGGAACGGGACGTCCGCCGTCTATTCCGTCACCTTGACGAGGAGAGCTGGATAGCCTGTGGGCGCAACCCCAAGATCTTCCTGCGCAGGGTCCCGCAGCGGAAGATCGATGCGGCCGCGCGGGATCCGATTCTGCTGGAGGAATTCCGTCAGGTGCTGTCGGCCTATGACACCTATATGGAGCAGAAGCCCCGATCAGGCATCGACAACTACATCGATCCTGCGCACGATGTGGTCGCCTATTTTTCCGCGGAATATGGATTTCACGAAAGCATTCCGATCTATGCCGGCGGTCTCGGAATACTCAGTGCCGACTATCTCAAGGCCATGAGCAATCTCTGGGTGCCATTTGTCGGCATTGGGATGCTCTACCATCAGGGTTACTTCACCCAGCGCATCCTGGCTCACGGGGAACAACAGGCTGATCATCCCTATATCGACGCAGCGGACCTGCCCGTAGCGCCGGCGCGTGACCAGGAGAAGCGCGAGGTACGCATCGAGGTCGAATTGCCGGGTCGGACCGTGCAGTTGAAGGTATGGGAAGCGCGGGCAGGTCACGTCAGGCTTTATCTGCTTGACTCTGACGTACCGGAGAACAGCGTCGCCGACCGTCTCATTACTTACCACCTGTATGACAGCGACACGGACGTTAGAATCCAGCAGGAAATCATATTCGGGATCGGTGGTGTCCGCGCCCTCCGCTCCCTCGGCTACTCCCCAGCCGTTTGGCACGTGAACGAAGGTCATGCCGCCTTTCTGATACTCGAACGCTGCCGCGAGTATGTCGACCAGGGTATGGACGCGGAAAGCGCGCTCGAACGTGCGGCCGCCAGCACGGTGTTCACCACCCACACCACCGTGCCTGCCGGCCACGACGTCTTTCGCCTTGACCACGTGCGCGGCTATTTCGGTGATTTCATTACGAAGCTGGGGCTTTCCGAAAGGCGCTTTCTGGCGCTTGGCGCAAATCCGAACCATCCGGACGGCTTCAACATGACCAGCTTCGCGCTGCGCGGTTCACGCTTTCACAATGGCGTGAGCCGCATCCACGGCCGCGTTGCCGCGGAGGCTGAGTCGCATCTCTGGCCCCAGGTGCCCGCTGCAGAGAATCCGCTCGGCTATGTCACCAACGGCGTTCACCTGCCCACCATGCTTGGTATGTCCTGGGTTGCCCTGTTCGATATGTACTTGGGCCGCGGCTGGCGCACCAAGCTTACGGACGAAGCATTCTGGCGCGGCTTCATCGACAGCATCCCGAACCACATCTTCCTCAGTACGCGCCAGGTGCTCAAGGCGCGTATGTTCGACGACGCTCGCCACCGCGCCACCCTGCTGTATCGTCGCAACGGGCTTACCGAATCCGCGATTGCCCACCTGACGCGGTTTCTGAATGTCCGCTCGCTCGACACGCTGTTCGTCGGATTCGCGCGCCGCTTCGCGACCTACAAGCGCGCCACGCTGTTGTTTCGTGATCTGCCTCGCCTGGCTCGCATGGTCAATGATCCCCAGCGGCCGGTCGTGTTCGTCTTTGCCGGCAAAGCACATCCGGCCGACCAGCCCGGTCAGGAGATGGTGCGCCAGATCTACGAAATCAGCATGCGGCCCGAATTCCAGGGCCGGGTCCTGATGCTTGAGGATTACAGCCTGGCAATGGCGCGCAACCTGCTCCCAGGCATGGATGTGTGGCTCAACACGCCTGATTACCCCATGGAGGCGTCCGGCACTTCAGGCATGAAGGCGGCGCTCAATGGCGGGATCAACCTCAGCGTGCTCGATGGCTGGTGGGCTGAAGCTTACGATGGCGAGAACGGCTGGGCCGTCACGCCGCGCCCCGAGCTTTCTGCCCAGGAGCGCGACGCACAGGAGGCCGGCGAACTGCTCAGTCTTCTGGAAGATCAGGTCGTCCCTCTGTTCTATACACGCAATGCCCAGGGCGAGCCTGAAGACTGGGTGAAGAAATCCAAGACCTCGATGAAAACCATACTGACGCGCTTCAACACCATTCGCATGGGTATGGATTATCTGCGCGAACTTTATGCGCCGGCGATCCGGCACGGTGATGCACTGGGTCGCAACGCAGGCGCAGGCGCGCGGGAACTGGCGACCTGGAAAAAGCGCGTGCTCGACGCCTGGCCCGGGATCGGCGTGCGGCTCGCGGGTGCCCCACCGGGTGCAATCAAGGCCGGCGACCCGTTTGCGCTTGAAGTCGCGGTCAAGCTCAAAGGTCTTGGAGCCGAAGATGTGGTGGTCGAATGCCTGATTGGCCGGGACACCGACGTCGGCGGATTCATTCCCGCGGCGTCGATTGCGCTGCAGCCGAAGGGTGTGGCACCGGACGGGGAGATGCTGTTCGGAGCCGACCTACAGGCGAGCGGTAACCTTCCCCTGGAAGGGTTTTGCCAGTTCCGCGTCCGCGTCTATCCCTTTCACGAATTGCTGGCCCACCGATTCGAGTGCGGTTGCATGCTCTGGTTGTAGCGGACGGAGTCTTAAGCCTGCAAGATGAATACTCCTATGTGTCGAAGGGCGCGTGCCCGATGTTTGCTCGCGCTCGCGTCACAATGCGCGGGATGGCAATGACGTATACTAGCCTTTGGGTTGCTGTGTCCTTGGGCCAGAGTTCGGGTGGTCGCTTGTTTTCAGGCACCAAAGTTTTGTGCGCGCTTGATGGCCTCTGTCATCGGGCAAGACCTGTTTCTCGCCGATAAAGAAATTAACAAGAATTGCGAACCAGGGAGCAAGTTTTCCCGCTGGTTCACATGGAGCTGATCAACGATGACAGGTACTGTGTTCCCTCTTGAAGTACGTCCCAGATTGCCGGAAGCCCTGGCATATCTGGAGACCTTCGCCAATGACTTGCTGTACAGCTGGAACCGCCGCCTGCGCGGGCTTTATTACCGGCTCGATCCGGAGTTGTGGGAAACCTGCGGCCACAATCCCAAGCTGTTTCTGCGCCGCGTCGCTCAGGAAAAACTGGATGCGGCGGTGCGCGACACCGCGTTCATGGTGGACTATCAGGAAATCATCAAGGTCTACGAGACCTATCTCGACCGCGGGTTGGATCCGATCCTGCCCAAGGAGATGGAGTCGCCGGACACGTTGATCGCATACTTTTGCGCCGAGTACGGTTTTTACGAGAGCTTCCCCATCTATTCAGGCGGCCTGGGCATTCTGGCTGGCGACCACTGCAAATCCGCCAGCGATCTCGGTCTGCCGTTTGTGGCGGTTGGCCTGCTCTACCGCCAGGGGTATTTCAACCAGACTATCGATCAGTACGGCAACCAGATTGCTTCCCATCCCCGCCCGGACTTCACTAACCTGCCGGTCAAACCAGCGACGGGACCGGGCGGTGGAGAACTGCGCATATCCGTCGATCTGCCAGAACGCATCATCCATGCCCGCGTCTGGCAGGCCAAGGTAGGCCGTATTCAGCTTTATCTGCTGGATACCGAGGTGCCGGAAAACAGTGAACCGGACCGGGAGATTACGCTGCAGCTGTACGGCGGGGACAAGTCCACCCGAATTCTGCAGGAAATCATTCTGGGCATCGGGGGCGTGCGTGCGTTGCGTGCGCTGGGTCTGCGTCCATCGGTATGGCACATCAATGAAGGCCACGCCGCGTTCCAGATATTGGAGCGAGTGCGGGAGCATGTGGCTGCGGGCGGCGACTTCCATACTGCGCTGGAGCTGGTCGCCAACTGCACGGTGTTCACCACCCATACCCCGGTTCCCGCCGGGCATGATGCGTTCGACCATGGCCTGATGGACGGCCATTTCTCGGCGATGTACAGTCATTTCGGCACCACCCGGGAGGAGGTGCTGGCCTTGGGCAGCTACACGCCGGAGCAGCAGGAATTCAACATGACTGCGCTGGCTTTGCGCGGTTCCCGCTTCCATAACGGCGTGAGCCGCATTCATGGCGAAGTGGCTTCGCGCATGGAAAGCGCCATCTGGCCCCAGGTTCCGCCGGAAGAAAATCCCATGCGCTATGTCACCAATGGGGTGCATGTGAAATCCTTCCTGGCGCGCGAATTCGTCAATCTATTCGATCAGCAGGTGGCAGACTGGCGCGTGCGCACCTGCCAGCCCGAATTCTGGAGCTTCATCGATCGCATTCCCGATCACCGCTACTGGAGCATACGCCAGGACATCAAGCTGGAGATGATCGAGGACTTGAGTCAACGCGCCCGAGTCCAGTTGCGCCGCAGCGGCGTCAGCGAAGCCCGCATCGCCAAGATGCTGCAAGGCCTCAACCAGTCGGGCCGCGATGTGCTGATGATCGGATTTGCCCGGCGCTTCGCCACTTATAAGCGGGCCACCCTGCTGTTCGACAACCTGGATCGGCTGATTGCACTGGTGAACGATTCGCAGCG
>JBAWGM010000214.1:0-2928 GCA_049592895.1 Thiobacillaceae bacterium
TGGTGCTTCTTGGCAGTATGGTGCTTCTTGTGCACGGCTTTTTTGTGAGCGGTCGACTCATCCATTTTTGCGGCGGACGCATCCATTTTTGCGGCGGACGCATCCATCTTTGCGGCAGACGTATCCATTTTTTCGGCAGACTCATCCATTTTTGCGGCGGCCTTATCCATCTTCTTGGCGGCCGTATGGTGCTTCTTGTGCATGGCTGTCTTGGGGGCGGCGGCGGGCTTTTCAGCGGCGGTAGCAGCAGGGGCCGCATCGGCCGCGGGGGCGTCAGCAGCCACCACGGAACCGGCGAAAGCGGAAAAAATCAGGGCAGCGATCAGTTTGTTCATAAATGTCTCCAAATTGGGGTCTAAAAGGCAAGGGATTTTGCCCTTTCGGGTAGCTATCTTATGCAAGCCCGCTTACACGGGCCTTACAGATTTGCAGACAGTTTTGTCGGCGAAGATGGCGCATAGGGCTAAATATTGGAGCGCTTATCATTACAAGGCTTATGGAAAAAGAATATGGAAGACTTACCCTCGATCAATTCCGGGATGTGGTAAAGAAACTGCCAGAGATCAGGGGGCAGATGAATGAGCTGCCTCGCGTACTGAAATCCAAGCCCGAAAGGCATTTTCGACAAGCGGTCATTGCGTGCGAACGCCACCGATGTCTTGTTGGAAATGTTCGAACGGCTGCAACGCGAAGTGGAGCGGTCGACGAAGTTGCGAGCCGGCAATGACTGTTCAGGCCTACCTTGCGCCCATTCAGGCCCTTACCCGGTTTGGTCGGTATGGTTACTGCATCGGTCCCTCGGTCGTGCAAACTCTTGCCGAGGATCAATGTAGCGTTCCGGCCACCCCGCAGCATTTCTTGAACTTCTTACCGCTACCACACGGACACGGATCGTTCCGCCCCACCTTCGTATGCTCCCGCCTGTAGGTTTTGGCCAATTCCAATTCATGGATGGCTTGACGATACGGCAGCCAAAATCGATAGATCGCTGCCACCGATTCAGGAATCCTGTTGACAATCTCTTCGCGCTGTTCTGGGGTCTGTGTCAGTGCTCTCTCGTCCTCGGTGACGTCGTCGGCGCCCAATAAGCGGATTGGGTTTAGCCACGCTCGCCCTCTAGGGTCGTCAAAAAGCGCTTTCCAATCCTGCTGGCAAAGTTTCAGTCCCTGCATGAAACCGAAGGCCCACATCTCGCCATCGAGGTATTCCCTTGTGTCGCCCTCCAAGGTGACGATATCGAACAAGGGCTCGTGGGTGTCCGGATCGTGTTGCAAGCTCCATATGATGCCGTTGTAATAGCGCATGATCAGTTCCATGATGTGCTGCGCCTCTTCCAGGGTTTCAAAGTGCGGGGTGTCCTCTTCCTTGTCGCCCCAAATCCCCGAATACCACTGGCTCATGCTCAACATCGTTGGCCCGATGACGATGGCGGTCATATAGCCGTCCAAGGTGTCCAGGGCCATGGTTTCGTCCGATGTCACGTCAGACATCAGGAAACTATCCAATTCGGCGAGTTCCTCCTCGGAAAGGGGGGTGGCCATGCGCAATGGGCTTGATTCTATTTCGGGTGGGACTTCCTGGGCGTGACTTGAAGGTTCACCGATCAGCGTTTCGATACCCTCCTCACGAATGGTCCTGAGCACTTCGTCCAAAGCCGCTTGATCCGTGGCGAATTCTTCATCCCACACAGTGGAGTTGCCATAAATGTCGAGTACCTCAAGTGCCCAGGCGGTGTGGGGCATCCTATAGATTTGTATCTCGATCTTGTGCTTGCCGACCGTGTAGGTTTGCTGCAATGGGGAGTAAATCAGGTCGTCTTCTGTAACCATGGCCAAGTTGTTTTGTGATTGCGACAAGGGTACCAGCCCGCTAGTGTAGCCGCCAGTAAGGCCGGCTTGTCGATAGTCATCGTTCAAGCAGATCCTGGTAATTAAGGCTGGAATCTTCAACAACCTGGCCCGAAAACTGCCCCAGTTTGCAACCAACCGTACTAACCGGTTGGTTTCCGTGATGTTTAGGAGGTGCGTCATAAACCCATACAGGTTGGGCTGTAGCTTTCCACCACTGTAATAGAAGAGGACCCACGTCGGCGTCCTCAGATATGGTTCCAGCTTTGTCAGTTTATTGACCCGCACAATGCTGGCAAACAGTCTTGAAATTATGCAAAGACTGTCAGCGATGTCTTGCTCGATCTGAAAGCGCGGGGCTTGCAGGCGGGACCCTTGCCGGCCACGGGTGATGGAGCGATGGGTTTTTGGGCGGCCTTGGAAGAGGTGTTCCCCACGACCCGTGCGCAGCGCTGCTGGTTTCACAAAATGGGCAATGTGATGAACGCGTTGCCCGCATCGCAGCAAGCCAAGGCCAAGGCTGGCTTACAAGCGATCTGGATGGTCGCCACCTGGGCCGATGCGCAGACCGCATTCGGCCAATTCGTATCGCAGTACCAGGCCAAGTATCCCAAGGCGGTCGAGAAGCTTGAGAAAGACCGCGACAGCCTGTTGGCGTTTTACGATTTCCCGGCGCAACACTGACAGCATTTGCGCACGACCAATCCGATCGAATCGACCTTTGCGACGGTGCGCCATCGCACCACACGCACACGCAATTGCGTGTCGCGACCGACGTTCCTTGGGCTGGCATTCAAGTTGATCGAGGAAGCGGAAAAGTCGTGGCGCAGAATTCGAGGTGCCGACAAGCTCGACCTATTGTTGAGCGGCGCGCCGTTCAAGGATGGAATACAGGCGCAAGACAATCCGCTTGAACAACAGAAACTCGCCGCCTGAAAAACGATGCTTCGGGATCCCCGTACACCAGATTTGACTTTATCTCTTTTCCCACCTTTGTCTCCCATTGCGGGGCTCCTTTTCGTTTGCACTCATTGTTTCGCCGTGAGGCGCGGACCCTCTCCAATCTGCGCGCCTATTATGC
>JBAWGM010000215.1:0-1867 GCA_049592895.1 Thiobacillaceae bacterium
CGCCGGGAACTCGATGCCCAGTTGAGTCCGCACGCCGCTTAATTCGTCTCCCTTCAGCAGCAAGTCGTCGACCGCCTGCTGGAAGATCGTCAGATTGGCCTGGTTTTCCAGCCGGAATCGGATGGCCCTTTTGTACAGCACCCGGTCGGCCTGAGCCCGGGTTGCGCGTACCGCCGGGCCCTTGGAAGCATTCAAGATGCGAAACTGTATCCCTGCTTCGTCGGCGGCAGTGGCCATCGCTCCGTCCAGTGCGTCCACCTCCTTCACCAGATGGCCCTTGCCAATGCCACCGATCGACGGGTTGCACGACATCTGCCCGAGCGTCTCGATATTGTGGCTCAACAGCAGGGTCTTGGCCCCAGAGCGCGCGGCTGCCAGCGCAGCCTCCGTGCCGGCATGGCCACCGCCCACCACAATGACGTCAAAGGATTCTGGATAGCGCATGGAAATTACCTGTGAGGGCGCAATGATACGTCAAACACTTGCTCGGGTTAAGGAAACGGTCGTTGTTTCACGTGGAACGCCCCGCATCCCCCGACCCCTTTCCCTGCTGCCCTGCATCCGATAGCATCGTGGCATGAGCCAGCGCCCCGTAAGCAAGAAAGAGTTCGAAACCCTGTCCCATTTCCGCTATCAGCTACGGCGCTTTCTTCGCTTTAGCGAAGATCTCACCCATCACGAGGGGGTCACCAACCTGCAATATCTGCTGCTGCTGCACGTCAAGGGGTTCCCGGGGCGAGAATGGGCCACCGTCGGCGAATTGGCAGAAAAGCTCCAGGCCCAGCCGCATGGAACGGTGGCTTTGGTCAATCGCTGCGAAAAACTGGGACTGGTCCGGCGAGAGCCCGGGCGCAAGGACCGCCGCGAAGTTGAAATCCACTTGACCGCCGAGGGCGACAAAATGGTCACCAGAGTGGCGCGCCTGCATCGGGACGAACTGCTCACCATGCAAGGCCTTTTTCAGGTGCCGGGCGAGCGCGAGTTTCTGGACGAGAAGCCGGAATCCTGAGCGCTTACGCAGCCAGAGCCGCCGCAACAGACCTGGCAAAGTCCACCGCGCCTTCCCGGTCGCCATGCAAGCAAATCGTGTCGGCATGCAGAAGCAGTTTTCCACCATCCAGCGTGGCAATCTCCTTCCCGCCCGCGATACGCCGCGCCTGGTCGGCTGCCTCGCCAGGATCATCAATGACCGCTCCCGCCCGAACGCGCGACGCCAGACTCCCGTCGGCCAGATAACGACGGTCGGCAAACACCTCTTCCATCACCGCAAGCCCTGAGCTGCGCGCTCGGCCCACCAGCGGCGAACCGGCCAGGCAAAGCAGCGCCAGCCCGCCCAGGTCGAGAAGGGCCGCTATCACCTCCCCGCCTGTCGCTTCGTCCTGCGCGGCCAGGCTGTAAAGGGCGCCGTGCGGTTTCACGTGAAACAGGCGGGTCCCTGCCTGCTCCGCGAGCCGCATCAACTCGCGGGTCTGCTCAGCCACCCAGCGGTGCACCTCGCCGGGACGCGCCGCCAGCGGCTGGCGGCCGAAGTTTTCCCGGTCCGGGTAGCCCGGATGCGCGCCAGCCAGCACCCCCATGTCACGCGCCAGAAGCAGAGCGTTGCGCATGGAGGCCTCATCCCCGGCATGCCCGCCGCACGCGATGGACACCCGATCCACGTAGGGGAAGATCAGGCTGTCGTCCCAGCCTTCGCCAACGTCTGCGTTCAATTCCATCAGGCGAGCCACGTAATGCTCCTGTCCAGGATTCCTTGTTGATCCAGCCAGACCGCCCTTGCCTCGGCAGGGTCCAGTGCCTGGAAACTGACCCTGTCTCCCGGCCTGAGCTGGGCCAGCCGTCCGAGATCGGCGGCAATGACTCCGGCAAT
>JBAWGM010000216.1:0-5336 GCA_049592895.1 Thiobacillaceae bacterium
GCTTCGGTCCACCCGGGTTTGTGGCGATCAGCAGGTGCCGAGATCGACAGCCCTGCGATCAGCTTGCCTTCGGCATCGCGTATAGGCGCACCAATACACGCCACCCCCAACTCGGCTTCTTCGCGATCATGCGCGCATTGCTCGTGCCGAATGGTATCCAGTTCGTTGCGCAGGCTCTCCAGCGTGGTCAAGGTATTGGGCGTATAGGCTGGCAAGCCGGTGCGGTCGGCATAGCCCATCACGCCGCTGGCACTGTCTTCGGCGAGAAAAATCTTGCCGACAGCGGTGACGTGCAGCGGCGCATGCGCACCCACCACCTGCACCACCTGGATCATCGTCTGCCCGCCGGTCACGCGCTCGACATAGACCGCTTCGTCGCCACGGCGCACGATGAGGTTGACCGTCTCGCCGGTCAGTTCGGCGAGCTTTTGCATAAACGGCATGGCCACCTGGCGAATGTTCAGTCGCGCCCGCAGGCGATTGCCCACTTCGAGCCAGCGCACGCCCAGGTCATATTCACCGGCGCCTGTTTTCTCGATCAATCCATGCGCCATCAGTGCGCCGAGAATGCGATGCGCGCTGGCGGTGTGCAGGCCGGCCTGCTCGGCCAGGCGGGTGAGGCTGATCGGTCCGGGGGAGCGCGCGAGGATGTTGACCAGCGACATGCCACGGTCGAGGACTTGAATCGAGGAGATTGATTTTTTCATAAGGTGAAAATTTATCACGCAATGTGAAATTTAACGGCAGCGGTGCTTCAATACCGTTATCGTTTCACATGATGTGAAACATTTTCATACTGTAAAAGGACGCACGATGAGCGCCGTGATGCAATCCGCCCCTGACAACCTCCCTGCCTTTTGCGAAGGCATCCAGTATTTCGCTGACAGCTTTCCCGAAATAGACCGCCTGGGCGCTGCGCCCTTGCTGGGTCCGAACCAGTTTGCCCTGCCGGACGCGGCCAGTGAGCAGGCGATCTATCAAACCATGTTGGCGGCCGATGCGCTGCGCTATCTGACCCTGCAGGTCACCGGCAGCAAGTCTTCCGGCCACCCGGGCGGTTTTGCTTCCAGCGCCGATACGGTCGCCGCACTGCACCTGCTGGGCCACCGCAACATGGTGACCGAGGTCGGCCATCACGCGCCCGGCTTTTATTCTGCGATGTTCCTAGACACCTCGCTTGAAGACATGGGCATCCATACGGTTGCCGAGATGCGCACACGCTTCCGCGAGCGCCACGGTCTGCTAGGTCACCTGTCGGGCGCGATTCCCGGGCTGCTGGCCCCCGCCGGCCCGCTCGGCCAGGGCCAGCATTTCGCGATGGCCGGTGCCTATCTGAACCGCGATAAGCTGTTCCCGGTCACCATCGGCGACGGCGGCCTCGGTGAGCCCTACATCATGAGTGCGTTCCAGCATTTCGCCACCGCGTATCCGGACGTCACCAACTACCTGCCGGTGCTGGTGTGGAACGGCTATTCGCAAGAGCACCACAGCATGGTGTCGCTGTGGGACAACACCCGCATGACCGACTACTGGCGCGCGCATGGCTTTGACGACGTCTACCTGATCGATGCCCGCGAATTCGCCGACACGCCCGACGCTCCGGTGTATACCGACAGCACCACCTTCGGCTTCGCCGCACGCATGGCGTTCACCGGCGCGGTGCTGAAGGCCGCCGACGCGGCCGCACGTGGCGCATTGTCGGGTCGCCGCAGCTGCATGATCATCAAGCAGTTGAAGGGCGCGGGCGTGCACGCCACCGGTGCCAAGTCGCACAACCTGTATGCGCACCACACGCTCGATTCAGACGATGTGAAGGGTGGCCTTCAGCGCCGCGCGCTGCCGATTCAAGCCTGGAAAATCACCCGCGAAAACTTCCGCCATGCCGGCGGCGGCCCGGCTGCTCGCATTGCGGTGACCGAGACCGTGCGCGACCTGCCAAGCCTCGACGGTTTGCCGCTCACCGAATTCGCCGTCGGCGAAAACCATATCCCCACCACCGCCTTCGGCAACGTGGTCGGCGAAGTGGGCAAGCGTGACCCGCTGTTCGTCGTCACCAATGCCGACGGCAACGAAGCCTCGGGCATGGCCAACATTAACAAGGTGCTGACGATCCGCCACCCGACCGCCGACGACCTGTATTTCCAAGGCCCGTCCGGCCAGGTGTACGAGCCGCTCAACGAAGATGCCTGCGCCGGCATGGCGGTGGGCGTCGCGCTGTTCGGCGGCCGCAGCCTGTGGTGCAGCTACGAGTCCTTCGCCATCAACGGCCTGCCGATCTGGCAGACGGTGACGCAGGCGATGGCCGAACTGCGCCGCCCGACGCCTGCCACAGTGTGCCTGTTCACCGCCGGCGCGCTGGAGCAGGGCCGCAACGGCTGGACCCACCAGCGTCCGGAAATCGAGAGCTACTTCGCCGCGATGATGAGGAACGGCAACGTCTACCCGCTGTTTCCGGTCGACGCCAACATGATCCAGGCGAGCTACGACTGGGCGCTGAAGCAGCACAACAAGGGCATTGTCATCACCGCCTCGAAGTCGCCGCTGCCGATCCACGCCACCATGGCGCAGAGTGTTCAGGCCATCAACGACGGCGCAATGGTGCTCAAAGAAACCAAGGGTGCGCACACCGTGGTGTTCGCAGTGACCGGCGACATGGTGCTGCAACCGGTGTTTGCCGCCGCCGAGTTGCTGGCACAGGCCGGCATCGGCTCGCGCATCGTCGCCGTGGTCAACCCGCGCCGGCTGTACCGCCCCAGTGACGTCTTGTGGGGCAGCGTGTCCGAGCCTGACAGCCAGTTCATGAGCGATGCCGATTTCAAGGCCCTGTTCCACGGCGACGCGCTGATTGGTGTAACCGGTGGTCCGTCAGGCCCACTGGAGCCTGTGTTGCTGCGCAGCCAGGCCGCGCAGCGCGACGTGTTGTGCTGGAAGCGTGGCGAAACCACCGCGAATACGCAGCAGTTGTTCGACTTCAATGCCATGAACACGCAGGCGATGCATGAGCGTGCGCTGGCCATGCTGGAGCAGGGGGCGGCATGAATCCCAAAATCATCGTCCTCGACGATGACCCGACCGGGTCGCAGACGGTGCATTCCTGCCTGCTGCTGACGCGTTGGGATGTCGCCACGCTGAAGGCGGCGCTGACTGACAGCGCGCCGCTGTTTTTCATCCTCACCAACACGCGCGGGATGGACGCCACGCGCGCCGCCGAGGTGACGCGCGAGGTATGTGACAACCTCAAGGTCGCGCTCGCCGACTACGCCGGCCCGGTGCTGTTCGTGTCGCGCTCGGACTCCACCCTGCGAGGTCACTATCCGGTGGAAACCGACGTGATGAATGCAGCGCTCGGGCCGTTTGACGCCACGCTGCTTACGCCCGCATTTTTCGAGGGTGGACGCATCACGCGCGACAGTACGCATTACCTGTTGGTCGACGGCAAACCGGTGCCCACCCATGAAACCGAATTCGCGCGCGACTCGGTATTCGGCTATCGCACGGCGTATTTACCAGACTATGTGGCGGAAAAAACCGCCGGCCGCGTTGCAGCCAAGGACGTGGCACGTTTGACCCTCGCCGACCTGCGCGGCGGCACGGCAGGCGCATGGCTCGCGGCACTGCACGGCAACGCTGTCGGCGTGGTCGACGGCGAAACGCCAGCCGACTACCAGCTGTTCGCCGATGCCGTGCTTGCTGCCGCGGCTGCGGGCAAACGTCTATTATTTCGTAGTGCGGCCTCGCTGCTCACGGCGCTTGCGAAACTGCCACCGCAACCGGTGGCTGGCGATTCGTTTTCGACGCTCGTTCGCGACCAGCAACCGGGCGCGGTGATCGTCGGCTCGCACGTCGCCAAGACCACGGCACAATTGTCAGCGCTGCTGAAGGAGCGCGGCGTGGTCGGCTTGCCGCTCGACGTTGCGCGGCTGCCCGCCGAAAACGCTGCCGTAATCGACGAACTGACGACGAACATTGCACATGCCCATGCGAACGGCCTCACCCCGGTGGTGTTCACCAGCCGCGCCGAGCGCCAGTTTGCCAGCGTGGCCGAACGCCTGGCCTTTGGCGAAGCCGTATCGGGCACGCTGATGGACGTGGTGCGTCGGTTACCCCCCACGTTTGGCTTCCTCATCAGCAAGGGCGGCATCACGTCCAACGATATGCTCTCCAGCGGGCTGGCGCTCACTGCCTCCCGCGTGCTGGGACAGATCCTGCCCGGCGTCACCGTGGTGCAGACACCGCCCGAGCATCGCCTGCCGCAGATTCCGGTGGTGATTTTCCCCGGCAATGTCGGCGGCGAGGATGCACTGGTGGAAGCCTATCGACGTCTCGCACCCTCGCACGCACAGGCAAGGGCGACTAAACTCGCGGCCTGAACCCACACATCATTCCCCGGCATGCTCAGTCCAGCCTTCCTGTCCCAGTTGCGTACCCTGCTGCCAGCGCACTGCGTGCTCAACGAACGCGAAGACCTGGTGCCGTTCGAGTCCGACGGGCTGGCGGCGTATCGCAACACGCCCGACGTGGTAGCGCTGCCGGAAAACGAGGCGCAGGTCGCGGCCATCCTGCGGCTGTGCCGTCAGCACAAAGTGGCGGTGGTGGCACGCGGCGCCGGCACGGGTCTTGCGGCGGGGGCGCTGCCGGTCGATGGCGCAGTGCTGCTGGTGCTGGCAAAGCTCAACCGCATCAAGCACATCGACCCGCTGGCGCGCACAGCCGTCGTCGAACCCGGCGTGCGCAACCTCGCGATCTCTGAAGCCGTCGCCACCCACGGACTCTATTACGCCCCCGATCCGTCGTCGCAGATCGCCTGCTCGATCGGCGGCAACGTCGCGGAAAACTCAGGCGGCGTGCACTGCCTGAAGTATGGCCTCACCGTGCACAACATCATGAAGCTGCGCGCCTGGACGATTGCGGGCGAGCTGCTCGAAATCGGCAACGAGTCACTCGACAGCGCTGGCTATGATCTGCTGGCCTTGATGACCGGATCGGAAGGCATGCTCGCGGTCATCACCGAAGTCACGGTCAAACTGCTGCCGCGACCGACGCGTGCGCAGGTGATGCTGGCGGCGTTCGACGACGTGGCGAAAGCCGGCGCAGCGGTCGGCAATATCATCGCCGCCGGCGTCATTCCGGCTGGACTGGAAATGATGGATCGGCTCGCCATCCACGCCGCTGAGGCTTTTGTCCATGCCGGCTATCCGCTCGACTGCGAAGCCCTGCTGCTGTGCGAAGTCGACGGCGTGAACGAGGAAGTGTCGGACGACATCTTCACCGTGCGTGAGGTGCTTGCCGCGTCCGGCGCCACCGAGATCCGCACCGCCGACAGCGAGGAACAGCGG
>JBAWGM010000217.1:0-5127 GCA_049592895.1 Thiobacillaceae bacterium
AACAATGTGGTCATTGCCCACGAACTGCTCCACACCCTGGGAGCCACAGACAAGTACGATCTGGCGACCAGCCTGCCTATCTATCCGGAAGGCTACGCCGACCCCGGCCGTTTGCCGCTGTATCCCCAGCACGAGGCGGAAATCATGGCGGGCCGCATTCCCTTATCGCCCGACCAAGCCATCATGCCGCGCAGTTTGGCGGAGTGCGTGATCGGCCCCGCCACCGCCTATGAAATCAATTTCGGCGGCGGTGCGGCCAATCAGTATGAAGCCGGGAGAAGCTGAGTTCCTTCACCGGGTATCTGGTCAAATCAGAAACTTTCCGGCACGCGGGAGCCTGATGCGCAGCTACTTGATGGCGAGCAATTCCACCTCGAAGATCAGCGTCGCGTTGGGAGGAATGACGCCGCCCGCGCCGGTCGCGCCGTAGCCCAGACTCGGCGGAATGATCAGTTTGCGTTTGCCGCCCACTTTCATGCCGGCCACCCCCTGATCCCAGCCTGGAATCACTTGGCCCGCGCCGAGCCGAAATACAAAGGGCTCGTTGCGGTCCCGGCTTGAATCAAATTTGGTGTGGTCCGTCAGCCAGCCGGTGTAATGCACGACCACGCGATTACCGGCCTTGGCGGCGACTCCCTTGCCGACGGCGATATCCTCGTACATCAGGCCGGAAGCTGTCTTGACAGGCCTGTTGTGCGGGACAGAAGCGGCCCTGCTCGTAGCAGTGTGCTCAACTCTCTTTTCAGCGGCCTGACCACAAGCACAGGCAAACAAGGTGGCGAGGCAGGCGCACACCAGGACTGTTTTCTTCATATCTGGACTCTCAATGACTGCAGGAACAATTCCCCGGCGGAATTATGCATGGGTTCGGCGTATGCGTGGGCTTCCCCTGACTTCCTCGCAGCCTTGCCAATACCCTGGCCCGGTGGGCGCCCTGGGGAGGCCCAGGCTGCGGTTGGCGCATCCGTCAATCCCCAATAAGCCAGCAATGTGTGTCCGGGTTCCCGGAACGGCGCGTCAAGCTGGCCTCGGCAGACGATCTTAACTGCCTCATTTAGACCGGCGTTGCTCAGATCCGGACAAAATAGGGAACGGCGATGAGGGCTGCGCCAATGGCAACGAGCACAAGGGTGTTTGAAATGAAATAGGGAAAGATCATGAGGGCCAGTCCGCAGACCAGCGGGACGGGCGCTCTCTGCTTTCTTCCGTAAAGGAAGAAGCCGAGCCCGACCGAGCTGAACAGCAGGCCCCAAAGCAGCAACGAAATATTCAATCTAGTCTCACAAATGGCCTGAAGTCGAAGGCGAGCAAAGAGCGGGTGGCGCAGCCGTTTCGACTGCGATGTTACGCGCAATGGCGCGGCCCTTATCCCATGCCGAATTCATCGACGGCCTGCAAGGTTTTCCGTGCAGGCCCGGTGAAATGATCGGCCCGCTGCGCTGTCCGCGCCGTAGTCTACTTGATTGCGATCACCATCGAGTCCGGCCCCACAAGCGGTTCCACCCGTGTGGTGGAAAATCCGGCCTCCTTCATCCAGGCCGCACAGTCGCTGCCGGTGTAATCGAAGCCGCCGGATGTTTCGATGAGCATGTTGAGGCTCATCATCAAGCCGAACGCGTTTTTGCACCGATCATCGTCAATGATGGTTTCATAGACGACGAGTGCGCCGCCTGATGGGACGGCCTCAAATGCCTTTTTGATCAGCATCTTTTTCGTAGGCAGATCCCAGTCGTGAAGGATATGCCCCATTAGCATGACGTCGGCTGTTGGCAGGGGCTGTGTGAAGAAATCACCCGACTGAAACGCAAGCCGATCCGAAGCGCCGACTTTCGCTACGTATTCCTCAAAAATCGGTGCCACTTCCGGCAAGTCAAACCCGGTGCCCTGCAGATGGGGATTGGCCAGCGCGATTTGCGCCGCAAGATCGCCTTGGGCGGTGCCGACATCAACGAAGGTCCGGTAATCCTTCCACGGGAAGGCGCGGGCGATGGTCATGTTGGCGCCATGGCTGACACCGGTCATGGCGCCGAGGAATTCCTTCAAGCGCGCAGGGTCGGCATAGAGCGTTTCGAAAAGATCGGCAGTACCCCTCTTGACTTCATTTTGCGGCAGGCCGGTACGAAGCGCCTCCGTGAGGTGCGCCCAGAACGGATAAAGCCGGTGGTTGGCCATCTCAAGAATGCCGCCCACGTAGGACGGTTTCTTGCGGTCGAGGAAGAGGCCAGTCTCGGGCGTGTTGGCGTAAACATCAACATTTCGCACCAGGAATCCAAGCGCCACGAGGGCATCGAGAAAGTCGCGTGCCGAGCGAGGGTGCAGGCCAAGGCGTCCGCTCAGGGAATCGAAGGACTCCGGGCCGTGCGCCAACTCGGTGAAAACGCCCATTTCGACCGCACTCAAGAGTGTCTTTGAAGCCCAGAATGCCATCCCGGTTTGCAGGATCTTTTCTGGATTGAGTTGTTCGTTCATGCAGCTTTCCTCGTCTTTAATCAGGTTTCAGTGTGAATCAAGGTGACGTGCGCGACAACCCAACGCCGGGGTAGTGGCGCGTGACGACCAGGCAGGCAACGGATGGCGGCGCCATTCCGCGTCCCTCCATGCAAGCCCGTTTCAGGGCCACTCCGTCGAATATACGGCGAGTATTCGATAGGGCCCCGGTTCCGCACGCTTGAATCTTCCTTCCTCCAACAACGCTTGCGCCCGCTCCACACTTGCCAGCAGACAATGTGGATTGGTTTCCACTTCGGCGGCCAACGAATTGCACGACAACGGGGAGCATTCTGCGCTTGTGCCCGCAGAGAAGCTTACAACGTCGTAACCCGCAAATACCTTCTCACGCGGGTGGACGACGTGAGTTGGAAATGAAGGCTCCGTTTTGAAGGCCGTCCACCGGTTCTCGACGGCATCGAACTCCAGTTCATGGGCTTCGTAGAAGAACAGCCTGATTCGGCTCAGATCGATAGCGTTCTCTTGGGCCAGTTTTAGGATGATCTCCGGGGAGTCAAAAAACCAGTAGCGATTGTGCTTCCAGTAGCTGATGTAATCAGCGAAATCCTTCGATATGCAGCCGCTGACCGAATAGATGTCCGCCACGCGCTCGGCCTTGAGCCACTCCGGTCGAACGCTCACACGCTTTGCCATATACCCGACCGGAATCATGCTGGCCCTGATTTTCCCGCCAAGGCGCCGCGCCGTCGGAGCGGAGTAATGCGTAGCTCAGCGACGCCGGAAGGCGGTCTCACCATGGACCGTCAGTCACGAGGCAAGCCGCCAAAGCAGTAGAGCCATTGCGATAGATGCAACACCGCAGCCAAACGCGAGCAGCTTCAGCAGACGTCCTCGCAATACAGCCTTCTCGCTGGTAATGACTGGAGCATCGCGAATGACTCGAAGTCCGGGGGGTGGATACTCCTGTGCCTGAAGAACACTTCCACCGAGCCACCAAACACAGGCCGCGAACGAAAGAAGCGGCGCGAATAGGAGAGCGGCGCGAAGTGGAAGAACCAACATGACCCCCTGCTGGAGCGAAGAGTAAGGCGGATCTCACCCCCATTTCTTGCCTAGTTCCTCCAGGCTGGCCTTCTGCAAGTCTTCCGGGCTCATCAGAATACGGAATTTACAACCGGCCTGAAATTTGAGAAAAAAGGGCTCTGCAAGAAAGGGCACATCCGACGGACTGTTTACATTAACCACGAAGATTCCGCCGCGCTTTCCGTCTTGCTCAGTGAAGTAGGCCATCTCCGGCTTGATGGTTTCGAGGATGCGCCCCATGATTTCGCCCACCTTGCCGCTTCTGACGAGGGAGTTGAAAGGCTCAAGGGGAAATTCGACCGAAAGTAGCATTTTCATGTGTTGACCTCCTATTGCTGCGGCATTTTAAGGCGGTGCCGCATACGCCTGATCAATGAAATGGATTCTTCTGCCCGACTGGAGTGATGGGGCTAGATGTTGCTCTCAGCACCCGCATCTGCCTGCCCCTTGTTACTCAAATACCCCGCGGCCTTTCGTTGATACTGCGACCTCGGCAAGTGCGTCAGTGTATTTGCGCTCTTCTTCTTTGGGTTTGGGGCATGTACTCGGGCCGGGACGATACTTCACCTTAACAATCTCGATCTTCTCAGAAATCGCGATCATTCTGATCCCGCCCAACGATCAAGCGCAAGCGCGGAGCCGCGATAGCGGGACGTCGGCTGGAGCGCCGTGCTGGGCTGCTCATCGCCCGGAATCCTGGCCTGGGGCAGGGGCAACCGGAGCGGGGACGATATTCGAGATCGGTGGCAGCGACTTGAGATACGCGAATACGGCGCGCAGATCGTCGTCAGTCATCAGCGCGAAATCCATCCAGGGCATGGGCGGCAGGATAGCGCGCCCGCCGCCAGCATGTTTGCCGGTGCGCGTGGCCCGAATGAAGATCTCCGGAGTCCAGCCCCCCAATCCGGTGGCATCCGGAGTGAGATTCGCCGCATAACTCACGCCCCACGGGCCGGCCCAGGCGGTAAAGTCATTGTTCGCGATTGCGCCCCATTGGCCGGGGCCGATGACGCCTGACGGCACCGGGGGCAATTTGGCGTTCGCCGGATGGCCCGACAGAAGACGGGTTTTGTCAGGTACCGGTCCGTCCGCGGTGAACGATTTCGGAGTGTGGCAATCGCCGCAACCTTCTACATTCGCGAGATAGCGCCCACGCTCGATGGGAGTGGCTTCGGTGGCGCGTGGCGGCTCATGCTTTGTGCACGCGGCGGTTGCGCCAAGTGCGGCGCCAATCAAACAGGTTCCGAGAAGCCTTCCGGGCTGAGTTCGTGCGAGCATCCTTCTATCCTTTGCCGTTGAGTTGAGTTGTGTCGAAGTTATAAAGTATAGAGTGCCGATATCCCGTTGTGACGGCAGCCAATGATCAAGCTCAGCGGCGACGCGACGGGGCGTCGGGTAGAGCGGCTTGTTGGCCACCCGCCGCGTATTGCCTCTCCAGAATGACCAGCGCAATTCCACCGAGTATGGCCACGGACGCCAGTACCAGGCGCAAGCTTACGGACTCACCCAGGAAAGCGATTCCACCCAAAGCCGCAATGACCGGAACGCTGAGCTGCACGGTCGCGGCATGGGTTGTTTTCAACGCAGGTAATGCGG
>JBAWGM010000218.1:0-2860 GCA_049592895.1 Thiobacillaceae bacterium
TCGAGGATGCGCTGGCCGGTGAGCAGCGGCTCGACCGCATGATTGCGTCCGCGGTAGGGGCGCGGGGTGCGCACCGGCCAGCGATGGAACAGCTGCAATTCGCGCATCGTTCCGTCCGCCATGCGCAGGTGGGCGATGATGTCTTCCACGCGGTATTCGCCGGGAGAAGCGAGATCCACCAACTCGCCTGCTGCGTCCGGTGGGGCCAGGATCCGGTGCTCGATGCTGGGGGTTTCCTGTACTGTTCCGAGTATTTCGCCACCCTGCAACTGCGTGTTCAGGAGTTGCGGGTTGGGCACGAAGGGCCAGCGTTTATCGCGCGGCAGTGCAGCCACCTCGATTCCGCGCGCAATGTAATCGCCGCTCAACGCGCGGACTGCATGTAGCGGACGCTGGATCCCGTCAAAGATGGTTCCCAGCAGACCCGGTCCCAGTTCCACCGAAAGCGGGTAGCCCAGCCCTTCTGCTGTTTCACCGGGGCGCAGTCCTTGTGTGTTCTCATAAAGCTGGGCCAGTGCAGTGTCGCCCTCACGAGCGATGACTTCGCCGACCAGGCGCAGTCTCCCGACCCGGACCTGTTCACCGATCATGGTCTGGGGAAGTTCAAGCTTTACCAGCGGCCCGTTGATTTCGAGGATTTTGCCCATGGTGCCGGCCTACAGTTGAATCAGTTGGTCCAGATTCGGCTTGCCGGCAAACAGCTTTTCCATGGCGCTGCGGGCCAGGTCTTCCGCCAGCCGGTTGAGGCGGGCTTCAAACGTTTGATCCAGCCGAACCCGATTGTCGGCAGTGCGGATGCGTATGCCGCCCACACTGGGCAGGCCATGAGCGGCCAGTTCCACCTGGCGGTCCGGAGCCGTCTGATGCAACCATTCCGGCCACAGCGGACGCAGCCGATCAAGGTCGGCGCCGTTGACTTCCGCTACCAGGGGGCCGGGCGGAAGTTCGCGTGCAGCTTCGGCCAGAAATCCGGACAGTACCGGAAAATAATTTTCGGGGTCCTGGGTCAAGGCGCCCAAGGCTTCCTTGACCCGGCTGAGTATGGTCTCGGACAGGGTCCAGCGCAGCCGGTCCAGTTCGCCGGACAAGCGGGTTTCCTCGGCCTGTGTCTGGCGGCGGACGAGCCGCTCCGCATCCGATTTGGCTGCCAGGGTTTCCCGCTCTTCCAACAGTTTCAACCGGGCGGCCGCCTCGCTGCGGATGCGGCTGCAGGCCACTTCCGCATTGCGCAGCTCTTCTTGCGCCAGAGACTGCGCCTGGCTCAACAGCGCCTGTTCCAGTTGATCAACCTGGGATTCACTTTCCACGCTCATTCCCTGTCCATGGCGTTGTCAGGCTTGTCTTGCATGCTCGCAAACTCCTTCATGGCTTCGGCCCCCAACACGTTTCGCACGATTTCATCCACAGCCGGGGTGTAATCCTGCGGCGCGCTCAAGGCAGGCAGTTCGGTGATCAGAATACGACCGCCTTCGTTGCGCAGGCGATTGAGCCAGGGTCCGTTGCCGTGGGCCAGACTGGTTTCCAGCAGCACAAGTGCTTCGGCACCTTGTTTCACCAGACTTTCCAGCACCTGTTCAACTTTGGCCTGGTCCGCCCGGGGATGGACTTCCGCTCCAATGAGACTGAATCCTTCGGTCAGCCCGGCACTGCCCAGCACCACAAGTCGGGCGGAACCAGAGGGAGCAGAGGCTTGCCTGGGCTCGGAAAGAACTTGGTCAGCGGTCATTCTAGAGTTTGCCCAGCAAGAGGATGGACATGACCAGACCATAGATTGCAATCCCTTCCGCCAGGCCAAGGTAGATGAGGGTGCGGCCAAAGAGTTCGGGCTTTTCCGCCAGCACGGCCAGCGCGGCAGAGCCGATCGGGCCCAGGGCGATGGCTGCGCCAATGGCCGCCAGGCCGGTGGGCAGGCCTATGCCCAGCAGGGCGAGGCCCATGCCAAGAGAAATGTCCCGTAGCGGAACAACCGGTTCAGCGGCCAGCACATCATTCGTGCCAATCAACAGAACTCCGGCCAAAGCCACGGCGTAAATCAACACATTAGCCAGCATGCCGCGCTTCATCCAGCGAGGAGCGCCGGACGGCAGTGGCCGGGGAACGAATTCCAGCACGATGCCGGTGACTATGAGTCCAGCCACGCAAAACCCCATCAATCCGATCAGCCACAGCATGGAAATTCTCCTTGTTCTTTCATTAACCCGATTTGAATGCGAACCGCCCTTTGCGACCAACGGGAGCGTGAACACCTGTCCCAAACGCCAGGGGTTTGAATTCGACCCCGTCACCGCTGAAGAAACGGGAAAAGCCTTCGTAATACATCAGTCGCAGGGCTTGAATGGCCACGATGCCGCCTTCCAGCGCAATGATAACTACATTGCCGATGACCACCGTGATTGCGTGGCCTGCCGCGCCCAGACTGTTGGCCAAGGTGAATACGGCCAGCGCAAGCGCCACATGGTTGAGGCTGAACGCAGCCACGCGCAAGAAGGACAAGGTATTGGCAAACAGGTTGGTGGCGGTTTCCAGGGTCTCGATTAGCGTCACCAGCAACCGTTCCGCCACTGCCGCTTGGCTGGTACTCCAGTGGCGCAGGGCGATGAGGGCCAGTCCGCCTAAGCTGGCAGCGGCATTGAAGACACCGAATTTCTGTCCATGGATCAGGTTGCCCAGTCCCAGCACGGCCCCGGCGTAAAACAGCAGACCTGCCAGTGCATGGCCGTCAAACAGCGCGTGCGTCAACTGGCCACGCACCAGACGGTTATAAATAGTGATCAGGACGGTGGCGGTGATGAACCCGACGCCGCTCAGGATGGCGAGTTCAAGCATGCGGCTGGCATCGTGCATGGGCGACATCCAGAGC
>JBAWGM010000219.1:0-19138 GCA_049592895.1 Thiobacillaceae bacterium
CTGCCAATTTCTCACCCGGTTTGCGGCGCAAGGCGAGGTCTGTCATGTCCAGCAGGAAACGGGCTTCAAAATCCCAGCCGATGACGCCAATCTGATACCGTTCTTGCGATCGCGCATTCCTCATGGCATCGGCTGCGAACGGGTCACCGCTGCCACAGGATATGGGCATCTTCCAGAGGCACCGTCACGCCTGCGTAGTACGGTATGAGTCGCGCCGTATAGTCCGTCGCCGGCCGGGTTGCCGGCACTCTCACACGATAGGCGTATCCGTTTGTTGCGCCCACCAGTTGCTGGACGCGTTCCATGGCTATCCTCTCGGTTGCGGCTCCGCTTGTTCCATCTGCATATAACTCTACGCACACATCGTTGGGATTGAGTTCATCGAGATACACCTGAAGCTCAAACGCGTGACGCTGTTGGTCCGTTTCCACCTTCAGTTCCCCGAAACGCAGCGCGCCCCAATGTTGCTCCAGAAAGTGCCGCCAATGGACCATGGCCGCGCCGATTGCGCCGTTGTCGGCAGCCCGCTCGCGGTAGGCAGCCGCGGCCGGGAGGTAGTGTCGCTCGGTGTATTCGCGCACCGCGCGGTTGGTGGAGAAGAGTGGCGTCAAGCGAGCCATGCTTTCCCGCATCCGGGCCACCCACGCGGCGGGGATACCTTGTTGATCGCGCGTATAGAATTCAGGAATCACTTCGCGCTCCAGCAAATCATACAAGGCCTCGGCCTCTACTTTGTCCCACGCTGGATCACTGTCATGTTCCTGACCATCTCCCAACGCCCACCCTACCTCCGGCGTGTACGCCTCTGCCCACCAGCCGTCCAGTTCAGACAGATTGATGCCGCCATTGACGAGCACCTTCATGCCGCTCGTTCCACACGCTTCCCACGGGCGCCGCGGCGTGTTGAGCCAGACATCCACTCCCTGAACCAGTTTCTCGGTCAGATGCATGTCATAGTCGCTCAGAAAAATCACGTGGAGGCGCGCTTCCGGCCTGCGGATAAAATGTATCCATTGCTGAACCAGGGCTTGCCCTGCGAGGTCTGCGGGATGGGCCTTGCCCGCCATAATTAGCTGGACCGGCCGTTGCGGATTGGTCAGCAGGCGCAGCAGGCGTTCCGGGTCGTGCAGCAACAGGTTCGGCCTCTTGTAGGTTGCGAAGCGGCGGGCGAAACCAAGCGTCAAGGCATTAGGGTCAAACAGATGCTTTGCTTCCACTACCGCCTCAGGTGATGCGCCGGAGGTGGACAGTTGCCTGGCCAGACGCACGCGCGCATATTCAACCAGAGACTTGCTGGCAGCGATGCGAAACTCCCACAGCCTGACGTCGGAAATACGGAGGACATCGCGCTCCAGCGCTTCGCTCGGCAACAGCCAGCGGTCCTTTCCGCATGCTTCGGTCCACAGGTCATCGGCTGGGGCCGAATCCCAGGTTGCCATATGCACGCCATTGGTCACGTGCGCGACCGGCACTTCTTCCTGCGGCCAGAGGGGGAAGAGGGACTGAAAGAGATTCCGGCTGACTTTGCCATGCAGGCGGCTCACACCATTGATCGCCCCGCTGCCGCGAATTGCCAGATAGGCCATGTTGAAGGGTTCCGACGAGTCGTTCGGATTCTGACGGCCCAGGGCGAGTAAATCGCGCAGTGTTATGCCCAGCCTGCGCTCGGCGTAACCGCCGAGGTATTGCTCAATGAGCGCGGGAGCAAAGCGGTCAAAACCGGCTGCGACCGCGGTATGCGTGGTGAACAGGTTGCCCGAGCGGGTGACGGTCAGCGCAACCTCGAAGGTCTGCGCGTTTTGCTCCATGAAGGTTCGCGCGCGTTCCAGCACCACAAAGGCCGCATGCCCTTCATTCAGGTGGCAGACTTCCGGCTTGATGCCGAGCGCGGCGAGCAGCCGCCAACCGCCGATGCCTAGCATCAGTTCCTGCATTAGACGTAATTCAGGTCCGCCCCCATACAATTCGCTGGTAATGCCTCGATGCGCGGGGTAATTCGCAGCGTCATTGCTGTCCAGCAGATAAAGCTTCACCCGGCCGACTTCGACCTGCCAGGCGCGCAGCCAGACAGAGTATCCGGGCAGGGCAATCTCCAGCCGCAACCACTCGCCATTGGGCTTGCGTAAGGGCATGATCGGCAACTGCCCGGGGTCGTTGTAGGGGAAGAGCGCCTGTTGCGCTCCGTTCTTGTCAATCACCTGGCGAAAATAACCTTGCTGGTATAGCAGTCCGACCCCGATCACCGGAACACCCAGATCGCTTGCCGTTTTGAGCTGATCTCCCGCCACATTGCCAAGGCCGCCCGAGTAGATGGGCAGGGCTTCGCTCAACATGAACTCCATGCTGAAATAGGCAACGCAACCCAACCCTGCATGCGCAAAGGTTTGCTGAAACCAGGCCGGTGCTTCCGCCGCATCCCGCTTGGCTTGCACCAGGCCGTCGAGTTTTTTTCGGAAAGCGGAATCGGCCAACACCCGTTGGAGCTTCTCGCGCGACACGGTCTGTAGGACCACCCAGGGATTCTGGGTCAGATCCCAGAGCGCCGGATCAAGCCGCCGCCAAAGCTCGTCGGCGCCGTGATTCCACGACGAACGCAAATCCAGGGCAAGTTCGGCGAGGTAATCAAAGCCCTCCACGTCCGCGGACCAAAGGCGCTCCTTGGCGTGGCCGATTCGTGCTTTATCGTTCATCGCATCTCCTCAAGAAGGGTTCTGCCCGCCATGCCCGGCTACTGTGCCGACGGCTTCAGCGCATCGCTGACGATGGTCTGTGCTTCCTCCAGAACACGGCGCAGGTGATCGTCGCCGCTAAAACTCTCCGCGTAGATCTTGTAGATGTCTTCGGTGCCCGAGGGCCGCGCCGCAAACCATCCGCTCTCCGCCACTACTTTCAATCCACCGATGGCTTCACCATTGCCGGGAGCCCGGGTAAGAATGGCCCGGATTCTTTCGCCCGCCATCTGTTCTGACCGTACCTGCTGCGGCGACAACTTCGCGAGCTTTTGCTTTTGCTCGGGCGTCGCCGGCGCCTCGACACGATCGTAAACTGGCTCGCCAAACTCGTGCGCAAGCCCGGCATAGATGTCACCCGGATCTCGGCCCACGCGCGCGGTCATCTCGGCCGCAAGCAAGGCCGGGATGAGACCATCCTTGTCTGTCGTCCATACACTGCCATCGCGGCGGACAAAGGAAGCGCCCGCGCTCTCCTCCCCGCCAAAACCCAGCGTGCCGTCGAGCAGGCCATCCACAAACCACTTGAAACCGACCGGCACCTCGTAGAGCTTCCGGCCCAGCTTCGCCGTGACGCGGTCGATCATCTGGCTGCTGACAACCGTCTTGCCCACCATCGCAGCCTTGCTCCAATTCGGCCGGTTCTGAAAGAGATAGAAAATGGCGGCAGTGAGGTAATGATTGGGCGGCAGCAAGCCCGCGTTCCGGGTGACAATCCCGTGTCGGTCATGGTCAGTGTCGCAGGCGAAGGCGATGTCGAAACGATCCTTTAGGTCGATCAGGCTGCGCATTGCGTAGGGGGAGGAAGGGTCCATGCGGATCTGGCCGTCCCAATCGACGGCCATGAAGCGGAACGTCGGATCGACGACTTCGTTCACAACGGTGAGATCCAAACCGTAGCGCTCGGCAATCGGGCCCCAGTAGTGGACTCCGGCTCCACCTAGCGGATCTACGCCCATGCGGAGGTTCGCACCGCGAATCGCGTCCATGTCGAGCACGCTGCCGAGATCGCCCACATAAGCATCGAGATAGTCGTGGCGGTGCGTGGTAGCCGCGCGCTGGGCCTGTTCGAAAGAAATTCTTTTCACGCCCTGAAGGCGATTTTCCAGAAGCACATTGGCCCGCGCTTCGATCCATCCTGTGACGTCATTGCCCGCCGGCCCCCCGTTGGGCGGGTTGTACTTGAAGCCGCCGTTGTCGGGCGGATTATGCGACGGCGTGATGACAATGCCGTCCGCCAACCCTTTGTTGCGGCCCCGGTTGTAAGTGAGAATCGCGTGAGAAACCACCGGAGTAGGCGTGTACTCGTCCTTGTCCGCGAGCATGACTTCCACCCCGTTGGCCGCCAGCACTTCGAGCGCACTGGCATACGCCGGCTCGGAAAGCGCGTGTGTGTCGATACCCAGATACAGCGGGCCATCGATGCCCCGCTGCTTGCGGTATTCGCAGATGGCCTGAGTGATGGCCAGGACATGCCATTCGTTAAAGCTGTTCTCGAAAGCGGATCCGCGATGACCCGAGGTGCCAAACGCGACCCTTTGTGCGGGCACCGAGCTGTCCGGCATGTTGCTGTAGTAAGCCGTGATCAGTTTGGGTACCTTGACCAGCATCGTTGGCTGGGCGGGCTTCCCCGCAAATTCACTTATCTTCATTTCCACATTGTCTGCCCTCGAGTTTTGGGGCCCGCGGAAGCGGGAAGCACAATTGTTGCGCATAACGCCCAAGCGCGTGGCTAAATCCAGCCGCGTTTCTTAAGATGACCATAGAGCCACACCGAACCCGCCAGGGTCCCCGCCAGCACGGCCGGGTAGGCCCAGGTCCAGTGCAGCTCTGGCATGTCGGCGAAGTTCATGCCATAGAGCGAAAAGATCACGGTGGGCACAGCCAGAATGGCGCCCCAGCCGGCCAGTTTCTTCACCGACTCATTCTGCTGGATGTTTAGCGAGGCCAGATGGAACTGCATGGCATCGGAGGTGGACACCCGCAGCATGTCGATGGCGCCGGTGACGCGTACGGTATGGTCATACACATCCCGGTAATAGGCGCGCAGCTCCTTGGTGACAAACTCGGGATGCAGCCGAATCAGATCCTGGACGATGGAGTGCATGGGTTCGGCGGCGTCGCGCAAGGTGTTGAGCTCCCGCTTCAGGGTGTAGAGGTTCTCCAAATCTTTCTGGTCCAGGGCGTTGGACAGCAGGGCGTTCTCCAGGCTGCGGAATCGGTCATGGCATATATCCACGACAGGCTGGTAATGATCGGCAATCAGATCCAGCACGCTATAGAGCGCGAATGGAGCTTCCTGTCTTTTGCCGTTGCGGCGCGCGGTCAGTCGGTCGCGGACCTTGGCGAAAGAAAGGGCATGGCCATGGCGGATCGCGGTGACATACTGGCGCCCGGCAAAGAAATGGCTTTCGCCAAGCTGGATTTGAGGGGGCTGGATGTGATTGTCCAGGACGTGGGCGGTGCGGGCGCTGATAAAAAGGTAATCGCCATACTCTTCCAGCTTGGGACGCTGATGCGTGGTCAGGGCGTCTTCCACTGCCAGTTCGTGCAGGCCGAGTTCCTCGCCCAGTTCGCCGAGCAGCCTGGGGTCCGGATCCTTCAATTCAATCCAGATGAAGGCGTCCGCGTCCAGCAGATGATCGCTCACGGCTTCCAGCGTGATTTCCTCCGCCGGGCTGCCGGCGCGAAAAACGTAGCACTCCACGGTCTCAGACATGACACTCCCGACGACGGTCTTCCATTTGCATTACTGGCTTTGGCATCGTCATCTCAATAGCGCTTCAATCGGCTGTACATGTCCAGGTACTGATTGACGATCGCGTCTTCGCTGAACCGGCTTTGCAGTTTGCCTGCACCTGCTTCGATCATTGCGGATCGCCGCGCCTGCGGCAGGGTCAGGGCCGTGTGAATGACCTCGGCGAGGGCCTGGCGATTTTCGAGCGGCGCAAGCAAGCCATCGACACCGTCTTCCATCAGTTCCAGCGGGCCGTCCGCGCGGGTCGAAACGGCCAGCGTGCGATTGGCCCAAGCCTCGAGGATCACATTGCCCAGCGGCTCGTGACGCGAGGCGCAGACAAACACGTCGGCAAGCTGGTACCAGGGTGCGGGGTCCTTCTGCCAGCCGGCCCATGTGATGCGCGGTTCAATTCCCAGGGACTTGGCGTGCTGGCGCAATTCGGCATCCAGCGGCCCGCTTCCTACCATGAGCAGGCACAGCGGGCAGCCATCGATTTTCGCCGGCAGGCGCGCAAATGCATCCAGCAAATCAGCCCAGCCCTTGTTGGGATGAAAGCGGCCCAACCCCAGCAGCAGCCGGGACGGGACGGGAATCCTATAGTTGGCGCGCAGGCGGTTCAATGCATCGGCGGATGCAGGGACGGGCGTATCTACAAAATTGCCGATGCAGAAGCAGCGATTCTCCGGCAGGCCCCGGTCGATCAGGTAGCGCGCGACGCCAGCCGTGTTGCCCACCCAGGCATGGGCATGGCGATAGCCCTTGAGGTTGTAATAGCCCCCGAGCCGGGCCAGATGCACGCTTGTGCTGCTGCAGGGCAATCGGGTGATGCGGGTGGCCCGGCCCATATAGGTCTGCACAATGGATGCGGAAAAATCCTTTGCCGCGCGATTGATCAGCCAGCGCGAATAGCGATCCCAGGTGGCGAACATTGGGGCATGATAGCGGGCAACTCCCGGTTCGACCGCGGCATCGATTTCGCCGGCCTTTACTGTCACGACTGCCACCGGCTGGTTGCGCTGGTGGAGGGCGTTGATCAGGCGAACAAAGAAACGTTCGGCGCCCCCCAGGGCGGTGCCGCCAATGACATGCAGGGTGCGAACGGCAGGAGCGGTCATGACGCCATGAAGAATTTGAACCGGCCCCAATTATAGGGGCAGCGGCTCAGGCACTCTTATGCGTGGCGAAGAAACTCGGTACTTCCGCAGGCAATAGAGGCGGGCTCAAATAGAAGCCCTGGATCTGGTGGCAGCCCAGCAGGCGAAGCTGCTCGAACTCCTGCGCGTTTTCCACGCCTTCGGCAATGACATCAATGCCCAGATTGTCACCCAGTTGGACAGTGGAGCGGACGATGGCCAGCAGACGTTCGTCCTGGCACATCTTCTGGATGAAACTCTTGTCGATCTTGAGGGCGTGAATGGGCATGTGGCTCAGGTGGGTAAGCGAGGAATATCCCATGCCAAAATCATCCAGACTGAAGCGGATGCCTTTCTTGGACAATGCCTGCATATTGGCCAGGGCCAGTTCAGGCTCATGGATGAAGGCACTTTCAGTGACCTCCAGTTCCAGCCGGTCGGCGGGCATGTCAACCCGGGCCAGGGTGCCGAGCAGGGCTTCCATCCAGCCGGAAGTCATCAGCATGCGGGGAGAAAGATTTACCGCCAGGTGCAGATCCCGGCCCTGGTTCTTCCAGATGCGCCATTGGGTGCAGGCAAGCCCGATCATATGCAGGGTCAGGGGTTGAATCAGATCGGAGAGTTCCGCCAGGGGAATGAATTCTTCGGGCAGGATTTCGCCGAACAGAGGGTGAGTCCAGCGCGCCAGCACTTCCATGCCGGTCACCACCTTGCCGACCACGTCCAGCTTGGGCTGGTAAACCGCCCATAGATCGTCATTTTCCACCGCATTGATCAGGTCATGCATGAGGGTCAGGCGGCGGGGGGTGTGGCGGTCTCGGGCAGGATCGTAGACGCGAAAGCCGCTGTCAGACTTGGCGCTATGCAGTGCCAGATCCGCACAGCGCATCAGGGTGGAGGCGTCCTTCCCGTGCCGCGGATAAAAGCTTGCGCCCAGACTGGCGGTTACCGCCAGGCGCATGCCCTGGCAGGTGACCGGCTTTAGCAGCGCCAGGCGGATTCCTTCCGCCACCGCAGTCAGTTGCGCCAGGTCGCCGGAATTCTCCAGCAACAGACCGAATTCGTCGCCGCCCAGCCGGGCCAGCGCGCTACCGGGCGGCAGCAAGGCTGCCAGGCGCTGGCCCAGCTCGGTCAGCATCTCATCGCCCGGCTCGTGTCCCAGGGTATCGTTGATTTCCTTGAACTGATCCAGGCCCGCGAGAAGCACGGTAAAGGGCGCGCCAGACTCCTTGATCCGCTGCTCCATCCGGGTTCTGAACCAGAATCGGTTGGGCAGGCCGGTCAGCGGGTCATGGGTGGCTTTGTGTTCGATCTGGGCCGCCAGCCGGTCGCGCTCGCTGCTTTCCAGCATCAGGGTCACCAGATCGGCGACGCAGGAGGCGAAGCGCTGTTCATCCAGGGTCCAGATGCGCGGCGGGCCCACCTGCTCATTGCAGACCACGCCTATCGTTTCGCCCTTACGGCGGATGGTGGCTTCCAACATGGAGGTGATGCCGAGGGGCTTCAAATACGGCTCCGCCAGTTCCCGGGTGCGGGAATCCGTCATTGCGTTGGAAACTGCCAGGGACCGATTTCGCGCCAACGCATCGAAGTAGCGAGGGAAATCGCTTGCATACAGGCTGTCGCACTGGCTGTGTCTGGCGCTGCCTCTACGGTACAGGGTCTGACAATCCAGTTGTTGCTGGTCGGGGCTGAACTTCCACACGCTTACGCGTTCCACACCCAGGGTCTGGGCGGCGCGTTCGGTAATGTATTTCATTGCCTCTTCAACCGGCAGCATGTCAATCCGCTGCTCGGTCAACAGTTCAAACAGGGTGGCCTGCTGAGATTGCATGCGGCGCTCGGTAACTGCCGCCGCCGGGACTTCCTGGGCCATGCCGATAAGGGCGATCACCTCGCCGGTGGCATTGCGCTTGAGTTCGCCCCGGACGTAAAACCACCTGGCGTGGCCTTCCGGTTCGATAATGCGAAATTCGGTCTCGATTTGCGTTTTATCCGGCGGCGAATTGCGGACCTGGTTGACGATTCGCTCACGATCCTGGGGATTCAGGATCTCAAGCAGGGAATCAATGCGGCCATCGAATCCGCCAGGGGAAAAGCCCAGCAGCGCTTCCAGGTTGGCGGAAATCGTAACCGTCCGTTCCGGCACGTGGCATTCAAACGCACCGGCGTGGGTGGCGGCCAACGCAGCAACGAGAAAGGTGTTTTCTTTTGAGTGGGCGGACATATCTGCCTCCGGCCTTTCAATTTAGCATTATTGTCCGGTTAGCGGCATCTGCCGCCAGTATTCATGACGCAAATCAATCCAGGGACAACTGATATGGACGGCTTCGAGGAAGATTTCCTGTCAGCGGAGGACACCACGGATGCGGCTGCGCCGCAGCGCCGGTTTCTGGAACATACCGGCAGCCGTTCCTTTGCCGCCGTCGAGTTCGCGCTCGAATGGGAGTCGGCTGCTGCCAGGCACACTGATATCTATGTGGCCGGCAGCCTCAACCTGTGGCGTGACTACATGCCGCCGGAACTGGAAACGGTCCTCATCAATCAGCCGGTAGGGTATGCCAGCAGGCAGAGATTTCTGGCCGGCCAGTTGCTGGCCGACTATGTGGCGGCGGATTGTGTGCAGGTGCCGCGGGGAAAATTCAATCGACGCCATCGCGGGCCGGGCGAGGTAGTTCCCCTTGCCGGCCGGTTTTATCCGCGTCGATACATCGCTGAGGTAAAAGGGATTACCTCCGATGACCTGCAGGTCTTTCGCCTGGGCGCGATGGAGGGCGACCGCATGACGGTGGAGTTGAACCATCCGCTGGCGGGCAAGCCTCTTGGGTTGTCCACCCGCATTCTGGAAGCATGGGCGGCGGTTTCCGAGCACGGCGGTCGCTGCAATGACGTACCGGAGATGATTGCCGGCAAGGGGCCGGGAATGCAGGCCCGCTGGCGCAACCGGCCGACGGATTTCTTTTCCGGCGACGCTTTCACGCGCAGCGCTGCCGGCGCCGACGTCGAGTTCTATGCGCGGGCCCGCCTGGTCGATCACCTCGACCGCGTCGCGTTGCGCCAGGTGGAAAAGCTCTACCAGCGTCTGCTGCCCCCAGGCGGCCGAATTCTGGACTTGATGAGCAGTTGGAAGTCGCACCTTGCCGGCAGTTACACAAGCGTCACGGGACTGGGACTGAATGCTGAGGAGCTGGCGGCCAACGCGGTCCTGAGTGAGCGGCGGTTGCAGGATCTGAATCGGCAGCCGGTTCTACCGTTTGACAATGGCGCATTCGATGGTGCGGTCTGCACCGTCTCGGTCGAATATCTGGTGCGTCCTTTTGAAGTGTTTGCCGAAGTCAGGCGCGTACTCAAGGAGGGCGCGCCATTTGTGGTCACGTTTTCCAACCGCTGGTTTCCGCCCAAGGTGATTCAGGTGTGGGAGCAGGTGCACCAGTTTGAACGGCCCGGCATTGTGCTCGAATATTTCCTGCAAAGTGGCGGCTGGACCGATTTGCAGACGTTCTCCCTGGCAGGCCTGCCGCGCCCGACAGACGACAAGTATGCTGACCGCATGGCCTACAGTGATCCGGTGCATGCGGTGTGGGGCTACAGGGGCCAGTAGTCAGGAATCAGGAATCACGGGTGAGGCGCTTTGCTCCCCTCGCCCCCTGGAGGGGGAGAGGGGTCGGGGGTGAGGGGCTTAAAGGAGCACCATGTACTGGCTGGCGCTGAAAATGCTGTTCCATCAGAAGATGCGATTGCTGATCACCCTGATCGGCATCACCGTCTCGGCGGTGCTGGCCCTGGTCGAAGTCGCCATCTATCTGGGCATGATGGGCAATGCCACTTCGGTCATCCGCCACACTGATGGCGATATCTGGGTTGCTTCCAAGAATGTCCAGTCTTTCGACTTCGCCCTGCCGTATCCGGCGCAGCGCATCGACGCCATGCGCGGGCTGCCCCAAGTGCAGTGGGCGGAAAAGATCCTCCTCAACTATGGCTTCATCAAGCTGGCCAACGGCGGGCGCGAGCAAGTACAGTTCATTGGCTACAATCCCGACAGCGGCGTGGGCGGACCCTGGAATCTAGTGGAAGGCAGAACCACCGATGTGAAGGGCGGCCGCTACATGATCATCGACAAGACTTCTGAGCAGCGCCTCGGCCATTTGCAGACCGGCACTGTTTGGGAGCTCACCTTCATTCGCGAGCACGCCTTCAGGCTGGTTGGACTGTCCAACGGAATCAAGAGCTTCACTACCATTCCCCTTGTGTTCCTGTCCTACAACGAGATGAACCGCCTGTTTGCCGAGGCCGGCTGGTCGGACATGACCTGTTACATTGTGGTCAAGCTCAAGAACCCGGCCGATCAGGATGCAGTTGTTCGCTATCTGCGCGACAAGCTCAGGGACAACGACGTTTTCACCAGGGATGAGTTCATGCGCAAGACCATCATGTACTGGACCGTGCAGACCGGCATGGGCATGGCCTTTTTTATCACTGCCGCCCTGGCTCTCCTCATCGGTGGCACCATCGTGGGCCAGACCATCTACACGAGCACCCTGGAGCACCTGCGCGAATACGGCACGCTCAAGGCGATCGGCGCGCGCAACCAGGAAATCGACCAGGCCATATTCGCCCAGGCGGCTGTCAGCGCAGTGGCGGGTTACGTAGTTGGTGCACTGCTGGTGCTGCTGATGCGCGGCGCCGTCGAGAGCGCCGGTGTGCCGCTCTATCTCAGCCCGACCCTGTTTGTGGTCCTGTTCCTCGCCGTCCTGGTGATGTGCCTGGGCTCGGCGTACTTTTCGGTAGTCAGGGTGCACAAGCTCGATCCAGTCAGCGTGTTCAAGGCATGACCGCAGCGCCCATTCTGGAAGCCCGCAATGTAAGCAAGATCTATGGCGCGGGCGAAACGCGGGTGGTGGCGGTGGATTCCGTCAGCCTGTCTCTCAGTCGCGGCGAGGTGCTGCTCATCATGGGCCCGTCCGGCTCGGGCAAGACCACCTTGTTGTCCATGATGGGCTGCATCCTGCGACCGACCGCGGGCGAAATCCAGGTCGAAGGGCGAACGGTGAGCGCGCTGTCCGAGAAGGAGTTGCCGGAGGTGCGCCGCCATTTCCTCGGCTTCGTGTTTCAATCGTTCAACCTGTTTCCTTCTCTCACTACGCAGGAAAATGTGGAGCTGGTGCTCAGGCTGAAGCAGGGCGGCGGATCGCAGACACGCGCACGCGCGCTGGAACTCCTCGAACAGGTCGGACTGGCGCGCCGCGCCCATCTCTACCCGGAGGATCTGTCCGGCGGCGAGAAGCAGCGTACTGCGCTCGCTCGCGCCCTGGCAGGCGATCCGCCCATCCTGCTGGCGGACGAGCCGACTGCCAACCTGGATTCCCGCACCGGCCAGGACGTGTTGGGCCTGTTGCGCGGGCTGGCGGAGAAGTCCAACAAGGCCGTCGCCATTGTCAGCCATGACCCCAAGGCGGAGGCCCAGGCGCACCGGGTCGTGGTGCTGGAAGACGGTAGAATCAAGCGATGAAGAGATTCCTTCTCCCCCTGCTGCTGCTCCTGCTGGCGGTCGGTGCAGTGCTGATCTTCCAGCATGAGAAGCGTTCCGCGGCGCCTGCCGCTTCGGTTGTTCTGCCCAGTTACGTCGCTGCGGAAGGCAAGGTCGAAGCCATGCCCGGCTATGACGTCAATCTTGGCACCGGGGAACTCAACGCCAAGGTGGCCAGAATCCTGGTTCAGGAAGGAAGCGCCGTCAGCTCGGGCCAACCGGTGGCCGTGCTGGACAACGCCGACCTGCGCGCCCAGGCGAAGGCGGCGGAACGCCAACTGGCGGTGGCGCAAAGCCGGCTCAAGGAAGTGCTCGCCGGCGCCCGGCGCGAAGAGATCAGTCAAGCTGCCGCCGCCCTCGAGGGCGCCACCGCCGCTCAACACGAGGCGCAACGCTTGTATCAACGCTACAAGGATCTGCGCGCTCAGGGCATGGTGTCGCCCGCGGCTCTGGACGAACGTGAGCGGGCTCTCAAGGAGGCCGGCGCGCGAGTGGAGGAGGCAAGACAGCAACACAAGCTACTCCTGGCGGGGCCCCGGCCGGAAACCGTCAAGCTCAGCCGCAACCAGGTGGCGCTGGCGCGGGCGGAGCTGCAATACAGCCAGAGCTTACTGGACAAGACTGTGCTGCGCTCGCCCATCGCCGGCACAGTCATCAAGCGCTATTTGGACGAGGGGGAGGGCGTCACGCCGGAAATTCCCATCCTGGCCATCGCCGATCTGCGCCATGTCTGGATCAATGCCGAAGTGGATGAAACCGACGTCGGGCGGATCGCCGTGGGCGACCCTGTGTCGGTCAGTTCCGACGCTTATCCGGGAACGATGTTCAAGGGCCGAATTCGCCAGATCGCCGACTATGCCGGCGAACGCCGGGTCAAGCCCAACGATCCGACGGTCAACCTGGGTCTGAAGGTGGTGCAGGTCAAAATCGGGCTTGAGCAGCCCGCTCCGTTGAGGTTGGGAATGACAGTGAATGTGAAGATTTCTCCACAGCGGCAGCACACGATACCACCCCGATAATCGTGCTTGGAGGAAGCAATTGAAAAAAGGCGCCTGCAGGGAAAGTCCCAGCAAGCGCCCAGCATCAGGACGCGGAACTTAGATGCGCTCGCCGTCCCTGGCGTGGAAGGCATCGTATCCCTGGCCTGCGGACCCCATCGAGGTGCCTTGATAGCTCCCTTCAATGGACGCGCCATCTCTTACGTGGTGGGTGTCGTAGCCCAAGCCGGGCGCTGACCCCATCGAGGTGCCCATATAGGAATCGCTGGACACCGGTTGACCCCCGCGGGCCTGGAACGCATCCCAACCTTTGCCGGGCTGCAAATCTGCCGCTGAGGTGAACTGCGGGGCGAACGCAGACGCGGCGAGAACGGTTGCTGCCATGGCGCTTAGTTTAATGATATGCATGATGTGAATCCTCCAAAGATGATTGAATAAACAAGCAGACCGTTTTTCGGCCCACCTGGTGGAGACACCGAGCTTGCGATCGTCCCCCTCTCTCCCCATGAAGCCTTAACACTTCTGTAAAGACCAACGTTACGACGAATAAACCATGACACCTTTATGGAATACAGAGCGGAATCCTGGTTCGGCGCTGATCTATAAAAAGAGTGCTCGTTCCGACTTCATGAACCTGCCGGAGATTCTCCGCAATTCGGCAGGTTCATGACTTGGTCGGCGACTCCATGCATTCCTTACGCAGGCAAAAGGAAATCAGATGCACCTCTTTCGATTCGGCTTGGCCGCGTTGATGCTAATGGTCGCACCGGCTGCGCATCCGGGCGTGGCGGATTCGTCAGCCTGGGTGCTCAAGGTAGAGGTGGTGCAAAACGACGGCACCCGTGAACTGGGTTCAGGTGTTGTCATCGCCTTGCATCGCGTTGTCACCAACTGTCATGTGGTGCGCAATGCCCGTAGCATCATGGTGTCCCGTGGCGAGGAAAGCTGGCCTGCGACGATGGAGTCAGGCGATGAGTATCGCGACCTTTGTTTCCTGTCGGTTCCCGGCTTTTTTGGCGCCGTGTCGCCCATGGCACCGCAGGAATACATCCGGGTGGGCGCTCCGGTTTATGCTGTTGGTTATTCCGATGGCCAGTTCACCATAAGTGCGGGCTTTGTAAAGGGCCTGTATGTATGCGCCTGCGACGGCGGCCGGGTGATCCGGGTCTCGGCGCCGTTCGACCCCGGCGCAAGCGGCGGCGGCCTGTTTGACCCCAAGGGCCGGTTGCTGGGCATACTCACGTTCAAAGCGGTTTCAGGCGGCGATTTTCATTTTGCCGTGCCGGTGGGCTGGATGAGAATGCTGGGCGAGGAACCCTCGCTCGGCGTAATGTCCGGGAAAGGCGGGTTCTGGCAGCAAGTAACCACGTCGAGCAACTATTTTCTTGTCGCCTGTGACCTCAACTCGAAAAAAGACTGGCGTGGTCTGTTAAAGCTCTCCCTCGACTGGACTCGGCAGGAGCCCTACAACCCCGAAGCCTGGATGTCCCTGGGGCGCGCCCACTTGAACGAGGGCGAGAAGGAAGCAGCGGAAAAGGATTTTCAAAAAGTTCTCCAACTGGATTCCACCAATGGCGACGCCGCGTGGGAGTTGCAGAAGCTGCAATTCGATCTCAATCGGCCGTTCATGCCGCACGAGTGAATTCCCATAGGAAGCTGGTGCCGTCAGGTTGCGCTGGTGTTTTCGCTTTCACGGAGAGGGTTGGGTGAGGGTTCATTGAAACCCACCCTGTCAGGGGAAGGGCCGGAGTGAGGATGAAGCGTATCCATTTGCTTGGCGGTTTCACGTCGTAATCCTCGGTCGGCCGGTGGATGCCCGGCGACAGTGACTTTTATTCGCGGCTCAATCTCATGTGAGCAGTTTGAAGGCGTGAACCCAGTCGTTGCGGAGAAAGCCCGGAATACACCAAAGCATGCATAGTGGCTCGATCGCGCGGGCCGCCTCGGCTTTGCCCATGTCCGCTATTTCCCAGCCAAACCGGATGAGAATCCCGCCCACTGTTGCCTTCGCCGCGTCGTCGTTTCCGCACGTGAACATGGTGGGCTTGCCGCCCTTGAACTGCGGGTTGACCATGCACGCATTGCCGACTGAATTGAAGGCTTTGACGAAGCGCACGTCGGCAAATTCGCGCTGCAGTCGTTCCAGCAGGGATTCGTCCAGATTGGTGAAGAACTTCAGCACACCGTTGGTGGGCGGCGCGTCAGCAATGGGATTGGTCGTATCAATCACCGGCTTGCCGGCCAGATTCGTGGCGCTCGCGGCACGCAATACGTCCAACGCGGCGGTTCCCTTGACTGACAGTACGACAAGTTCACCGAACGCGGCCGCATCGGCAAACCCGGCGACGCGGCCCTTGGGATTCTGCTTTACCCAGTCCGCCAGTTTGGCAGGTTCGCGCGTGCCCATGGTGACCGCATGACCATGCTTGAGAAAACCGCCACCCAACGCCTTTGCCACATCGCCCGAACCAAGAATTCCAACTTTCATGATACTTTCCTTTCAATGAGGTGAGGCCCAACGCGGAGGGCCATGTGCAGGTTCTGCGACGGGCCGGACATTGCCTACGGCGGTACGATTGCGCGGATTGCCCATGCCCGGGCGGTCAACGATATCGAGCCATCCGCCTGCGCTGGAAGGCCATCCCGTATGCGCTCCCGCAAGCGTTTCCGCGCGGACTCATCGATTGACATCGCGTAGGCGGGGGCCGGTCCCTGGCCGCCCAGGAATGGCCGCCAGTAGTCTTCGAAACTCGAGAATGGCGTGGGCAAGTCGATTGCCCGGACCTCGATCCCATCCAGTCCGGCACGGGTGAAGAGTTCCTCGAGCGCCTTGGGCCGACACAGCGGGAAGCGGGTGCCTTCGTCCAGCCTCGCAGCATCCAGGTCAAGTTCGACCGCCGCGTCCCAAAAAATACGCATGAACTCCATCTTGCCAGCGTAATCCCAGACGTACGCCCCGATTGTGCCACCGCGGCGCGTCACTCTGACCATCTCGGCGAGTGCGGCGCGCGGATCGGGGAGAAAGTTCAGGACCAGGCCCGAAACCACCACATCGACCGACACGTCTGCCAGCGGAATCCGCGTCGCACTCGCTTGGTGAAGCTTCACCCGGCCGGCGAGATGCTCCCGGGCCGTCTTGAGAAATCCAGCGGAGGGTTCGACGCCGCCGACCGCTGAGGGTGAGCAGCGGTCCACGATCGCCGCGCACAGCGCTCCCGTGCCGCATCCCACGTCCAGCCAGCGGCAGCGCGCGGGAATGCCCAACCAGGCGAGAAACAGCGGCGCGATCCGACGGCTCCAGCGGCCGACATATTGCTCGTACGGGTCGCCCTGCTCCCAGGTGTCGGACAATTGTATTTGGTCCATGGTGGAACCTCTACCATAGATCATTCGATGTCCAAGGAAAGAAAAGAGATTGCCCGTCCCCTGCGGTGTCTCGCATGCTCGATTGAAGGGCGATACACCGACCAATCGAAAGGGCAAGAGAGTCCATCACGTATATTGCTGCTGTTGCGACACCCGCTTGCAACGCTGGTAGATCTCCGCCGGCGTGCGAACCACTGCCAGCAAGGAATGTGGAAGGTGGCGCGGGCCGCAGACGGTCTTCCCTGATCCCTGGTCGCTACAACCGTGCGCGTTGCACCCAGGGGCACCTGCCGGCCCTGCGCAAGGGGGGATTGCAGAGCACAGGAGCCAATAGCCTCGGCGGCAAAGGCCGATTCGGGTGAGGCCGGCCTCGCCAGAACCGACGAGAATCGCAACAACCGCATGGAGACTCGGAGGACGGCATGAGGAGCAGCCGTTTACCCGTAACTGCAGCCGTGTTCCCCAGGCAATGCGGCGGGTTGTGAGTGGGAACGCATCTTTTTCGGCGTCCTGTTGAACGATCTGTGGTGGATAAGAGACGGCAATGAGCTGAACGGGCGGGGCCTCAGTCGCGCTTCATAAAGGCGCTCGTGCTTTAGCATGGTGCTCGCCGGACCGATGCCGGAGAAATTGGCCTCCCCTGCAATGCCCGGATCCCTTTGAGTTACACTATCTCGGCGCCGACAGCTGGTATTTGCTGGAAGCGGGACTACGTCAATGTAAGCATCGTGTGCGCCGACGAGTGAGTCAGCCGGGAGGAAAGCGACGGCGACTCCGGAACGTCAATTTAGGAAGGTGCGTCAGGACGTGAACTCAAAGCGTTCACGTATTGGGGCCGCGTTTCCCGGTCGAAATCCGCTCGCCTGAAGGCTTTTTCTCAAGTAAGGTAGCGAATAGACTGGAAAGTAGGAGTATAAAGATATCTTTACATCACTCAAAATAGGTACAGGAGCAATCATGAATGCAAACCAATACTGTCTTTCCATTGCCATCCTGGCCTGCCTTATATCACTCCCTGCGCATGCAAAGACGACTAGAGTCAAACATTCACATGGGGCAAGAATTTCCCATACAGCCAAGGCGCATACAGCCAAGGCGTTAGATAGGGCCAAGGCGTCAGACAGGGTACAACTCTCCAGTCAGGTCGATACTGCCAACTGGCCAACAGACTCCCATAGCGGCAACATTGCAAACAGGGGAAAGATTTCCCTGTCACCCTTGCCCGTGGATATCTATCTGCGGCCGAACGACAAGCCCACCGTGGCTTTCACCACGCCCTGCATAATGATCGAGAAGGCGACCCATGGCTTTCCGCCGATCCTTGCTTTTGAGACGATGATGTTCCAGGTGATCGGTAATGTGAACGAGTCCAATATGCTGCCGGCGAGACTTGAGCCCGTCTGCGTTTAGTTGGACTCACAGCTCGGGCATTTCTTGCGCGGTTCCCGTCGCGCTCGCCTGTACCGCTCTCAAGCGTTGGACATTGCCATTTAGCTTGGTGCGGCAATGTCACACTCAATCCCGTCGATGAGAATTCGCGAAGCAGGAATGGGCTTTATATGTGGTATTCCAATACCCTCGCCGATTCCAACCTTGTAGACATCTTTCAACGTCCAGTCTGAAGCAGGTCGAATTCCAGCAGACTCGGCAGGCGACAGCCGCAAATGCGAGCGGAAAATCGACTCAGGTAGATCCCATCACATGCATCGCGCGCTTCACGCATTGGTGGCGATTCTTCCTGACTGCCAAGCGCTCTTACCA
Source organism: Thiobacillaceae bacterium (assembly GCA_049592895.1). Lineage (GTDB taxonomy): Bacteria > Pseudomonadota > Gammaproteobacteria > Burkholderiales > Thiobacillaceae > DASQBT01. The sequence goes on from JBAWGM010000219.1 coordinate 18,255, forward strand.
TGACCACCCTTGCAGTCCTAAGCACAATCGCTTTTGCACATAATTCGGGACACTGCCAGCGGCACTTTGGGATATGCCATCTGAATTGCCTATCCCACATGACGATCTGTCGAAGATTCTTACAATAGCGACCATCAATTTGGTCGTCGGCACATAAGTCATTGCAATTATGGAGTGTTATGAATTTGGCACGATATGTGCTCGCTATGCGGAAGATGTCAGACAAGTTCATTTATAACAATTCAATTAGCGGCTATGAGGTCCAGTTCATTCCGCTGGAGCGGCGCATGGTTGAACGCCGTGCGCCCGCACGCATGGCAGCCCTTCCTGCCGGTCTGAGGAAGGAAAGGCGCCGCACCGGAGGCAGGCGGAACAAGGGCACGAGCTACTCACCGAATTTCATGGCGCATGTTGCGGTGGCCGCGTTAAGAGGCGACCGGACGCCTGCGGAAGTCGCGCAGCAGTATGGCGTGCACCCGGACCAGATAGCCAACTGGAAGGTCTGGTTGCTGAACTGGGTGCTGCAGATCTTTGGTGAATTTGAAGGCATTGCGCCGCGCGACAAAAACGATTGAAGACGCAGTTCGGCGTGTCGAGCGCCGGTGATCGATCCAGTATAGTCACTCCGTCCCGTTCTCGGTGATACTGGTCACGGCTGGCAGGTAGCTGCCAGTGAGGGCAGGACATGCAGCGGCACCACGGTAAATTTGTTCTCCCCGCGTGATCATAGAGATTCTGGGCGAGTCGAGTTTTTGGACATGCGGAGGTAGTCGAAGACCAGTCGAGTGTTACGGTGCAACTGGCGCATTTTTTCTGCGATGCTGGATTTCCGATCGGAGATGAACTGAATGGCACCGACGGCGAAGCGGCGCAATCGGGACACG
>JBAWGM010000220.1:0-20175 GCA_049592895.1 Thiobacillaceae bacterium
TCGGATGCTCGCCGAACTGAAGGAGGAAGAAGCACAGCCCGAGGACGTAGCGGATAAGGCATTTTACCGCGCGGTATATGGAAACCATCCCTACGGCCTGCCGGAAAGCGGCAACGCTCAGGGGCTCAACCAACTGTCGCGGGACGACCTGGCCAATTTCTACGCGGGTCACTATGTGGCAGCCGGCGCCGTCATTTCCATGATCGGCGATCTGTCACGCACTGAGGCGGAACAATTGGCCGCCCGCATTTCTGCGGGTTTGCCGAAGGGGCCGGCGCCGGCCGCGATTGCGGCTCCGGTAGCGGTCAAGCCGGAAACGGTGAGGCTCCATCTGCCTTCCACCCAGAGCCACATCCTTATGGGGCTCCAAGGCATGAGCCGGACCGATCCGGATTATTTTCCGCTCTATGTCGGAAATTACGTGCTGGGCGGCGGTGGATTCGATTCCCGCCTGTTGGAAGAAGTGCGGCAGAAGCGCGGCTATGCCTACAGCGCCTACAGCTATTTCATCCCCATGGTGCAGCCCGGGCCTCTGGAGATCGGCCTGCAAACCCGCCAAGAACATACGGACGATGCATTGAAGGTGGCGCGCGTGACGGTGCAGAAGTTCGTTGCGCAAGGTCCCACCCAGGCGGAGTTGACGCAGGCGAAGGGCAATCTGGTGGGTGGATTTCCGCTGCGTCTCGACAGCAACAGGAAGATCCTCGAGTACCTGGCCGCGATTGGTTTTTACCGGCTTCCGCTCGATTACCTGGATACCTGGCCCGCCAAGGCGGAAGCAGTGAGCCTGGATCAAGTCCGCGATGCGTTCAAGCGCAGGGTCAACCCCGACGCATTGTCGGTGATTGTGGTGGGGCCGGAATCCCAGCCGTAGGGATGGCGAAAAGCACGGGGGGGAAACACGTCGGCCCGGCCAATCAGGTCCGCATCATCGGCGGTGACTACCGCCGTCATCTGCTGCGATTTTCGCCGCAAGCGGGTTTGCGGCCGACCCCCGACCGGGTGCGGGAAACCCTGTTCAACTGGCTGGGACAGGATCTGACCGGGATGCGGGTATTGGACGCCTTTGCCGGCAGCGGCGCCCTGGGTTTCGAAGCCGCATCCCGCCATGCCGCCCGGGTGGTGATGCTGGAAGCCAACGCGAGCGCCGTTGATGCGCTGGTGGCCAATCGCACCTTGTTGGGCGCTTCGCAGGTGGAAATCTTCCGGGTCAATGCCATGCTCTGGCTTGCCCGCAACACTGAGGTTTTCGATCTGGTGTTGCTCGATCCGCCATTCGACAGCGATTTGGTCAGGCAGGCTGTGCCGCTGGCGGTAGAGCATCTGGCGCCGGGCGGCTGGCTGTATGTCGAACAGGGCCGGGCGGCTGTTGCGCCGGAAGGGTTTATGATTCATCGTGTAGGGGCTGCCGGGCAGTCCCATTTTGCCCTACTCAGACGAGTGTCCTAATGCTCAAAGCCGTTTACCCTGGCACTTTCGATCCCATCACGCTTGGCCACGAAGACCTGGTCAGGCGGGCTGCCGGTCTGTTCGACGAGATCGTGGTGGCGGTGGCGGAAAACCGCGACAAGGCGCCTTACTTCACCCTGGAGGAACGGGTGGCCATGGCGCGCGAAGTGCTGCGCGATGTGCGCGGGGTGACGGTTGAGGGCTTTTCCTCCCTGTTGATCGACTTCGCTGCCCACCATCGGGCCCGGGTCATCCTGCGCGGCTTGCGCGCGGTATCCGATTTCGAATACGAGTTCCAACTGGCGGGCATGAATCGCAATCTCAAGCCGGATATCGAGACCATCTTCCTGACCCCATCCGATCAGTACATGTTTATCTCGTCAGGCATGGTCAGGGAAATTTCCCGCCTTGGCGGCGAGGTAAGACCTTTCGTCCACCCCTTGGTGGCAGAGCGATTACATGGGAAAATTACTGGTGACTAATGCGTTTATCGCGGAGCAGCAATCATGGCGCTGATGATTACAGACGAATGCATCAATTGTGATGTCTGCGAGCCCGAATGTCCCAACGAGGCGATATCGCAGGGCGATGAGATCTATGTGATCGATCCCAACAAATGCACTGAGTGCGTGGGCCACTTTGATACGCCCCAATGCCGCGAGGTGTGCCCGGTGGACTGCATCCCTATGAATCCTGACTATGAGGAAACGCCGGAGCAGTTGATGGAAAAATACAAGCGTTTGACCGGCAAGGCCTAGCCAGCATAATTCCAATAATCGGGGTACGCGGTTGGGTGGTGGATCGGGGCACTCGATAGGCGGCGGACGGCCAGACGCGCTCAGTCAGGGCGCCACCCTGCAAACCCGAATTGCGGCCATTCCCGAGAGTCACTCGGAAATCTAGTAACCGCCAAGCGTCTGACTTGGGCTCTTCCGGCTTGCGTCGCTCGTGGCACCAAACCCAGCCATTACTTAAGAATCGCAGGTGAGCGCGAATTGCGCGCCCGCCAGAAACAATATCCTTCGTCGTGACCCATCAGCCGCCATGGCCCGCCTCGTGAGGCGGGGGCGTTGTGTCGGAGAATTTTACGTCCCGCCGCCATCCATTCTGCCGAGATGCACGATTCAATCGCAATAACAAGGAGTTGAAGTACTGGCCTGGGATATGCATGAATCCGGGTACTTGCAGGGGCGTAACAAGTCCGCAAAAAGCCCCGAGTTACGCAACGAAAGGAAAGATCATGTTTATGCCTGTACTGTGTCCGGTCTGTGGCAAAGGCGTTGCCACTACGCCTGAACGCGCCGCGCTATTGGGCGGCTTGCACCCCGAATGCTGGAGGCAGGTCCAGCAGGAACCCCGGCTCTGCCAGCAGGAGGCTAGTGACGACCGGCTCAGGCGCGCTTAGCCAGAGGAGGGGCGCTCTGCGTGGTTCGGGAAAGCGCTTCGAGCAACTGCCGATTGAGCGCGGCCAGGTCTTCGATTTGCCGCTGGGCGCCGGCGGCGGAAACAGCCAATTCCCGGATTCTTTCGTCCAGGGTTTCGGTGGCGGCATGGACGCGCTGCACGCTCTCCAGCCGTCGCTTGAGCTGCATATGATGTTCGCGCACCTGGGTTTCCATCGGCGCCATCAGGGCCTTTAGCCAACCCACGGCTTCCCGGTTGGCGATCTCGAACACCTGCACCACCTTGCTGGCCAGAGTTTCAAAGAAGCGCGCAGTCAACTGGTACTGGCCATTTCTGATCAGGGCCGCGAAGTTGTTGAAGCGTTCGTCGAATATCCGCTCCAGGCGCTGAAGTTCCGACTGGAAGCGTAGCAGGGAAAATTCCGGCGGGCTGACCGCCGCCAATCCGTGTTCTTCGCTGAACTTGAAGTACATGGCTTTCATCATGGCCTGGATTTCATCGGCCTGATGGCCGGCCTTGTCCATATAGCCTCTCACATGCCGAAAAAACCTCTCCATGGCGTTGCTCAGACCAATGGAAAATACGCTGCTTTCCATGGTGGTACGGGTATTCCTGATCTCGGAACGCAGGGTGTCCATACCCAGATTGACTTGCAGGACGGCGGCATGGCTGGCGAACACGTTTCTCAGGGCCTGAAACTGGTCCAAGCCCTTTTCGAAGGTCTGCTTGTCCTGGTTGGCCTTGGCCATCATGTGGGCCACCACGTCCTTGTTCTTGCCGCGCAGCGTCTCCAGTTCGTCGATCTGGTCCTGCATGCCGGCAAGGCGGGCTTCCAGGAGTTCGGTGGTTCTGACGACCACGTCCACGACGGCTCCCTCCGTCGAAGAGCGCACCAAGTCCTGCTTGCAGGGAATCAGTTCGCCTGACAGGGCAGCTTCCAGCGCCGGCAGGCGGCTTTTTGCCAGCAGGCCATCGTCATGTCTGATCTTTGCGAGCAAGCCCTTCTGCGCCGACACCGGGTAGATCTGGTCGGCGGACAATTCCAGTTGATCGGCGGTGATCTCCACCTGGCGGGCAATTTCCGCGTCCACCTGTTGCGGAGTTTTCAGTTCGTCCCACAGGCCGTCGATCTTGTTCAGCACCACCAGACGGCCCTGGGTGCCGCTTTGCACCGAGGCGATATGGTGGCGCCAGACTTCGATATCGGATTTGGTCACGCCAGTGTCGGCGGCCAGCAAGAACAGCACGGCGTGGGCGTTGGGCAGCAGGCTCAGGGTGAGCTCAGGCTCGGCGCCGACGGCATTCAGGCCCGGCGTGTCGAGAATGACCAGACCTTGTTCCAGCAGCGGATGGGGGAAATTGATCAGCGCGTGGCGCCAACGCGGAATCTCCAGCGTACCTTTCCTGTCCAGACTGCGGCGGGTTTCCTCGTCATTCGGGTTGAGCAGCCCGTACTGTTTGGCAATTTCCTCGGTGACATGAGTGGTCTGCGACAGCCGCGAGAGCACGCTGGTCATCTGTTCCGCAGAATGGATATCAAGCGGGAACTCTGTCCATTCCGAGAGATGGCGTTTGAAATCGCTGACCGTACCATCCAGGGTCCGGGTCTCGATCGGCAGCAGCCGGACGGAGGGTGGGCTGCCGGCTTCGTAGGAGAGTTCTGTGGGACACATGGTGGTGCGCCCGGCCGACGAAGGCAGCACTCGCTGGCGGTACTCGGCAAAGAAAATGGCGTTGATGAGTTCCGACTTGCCGCGCGAGAATTCGGCCACAAACGCCACGTTGAGCCGGTCCTCGCTCAGCTTGTCCAGCAGTTGCCTCAAGCGCAGGTCGGTTTCTGCATCGTTCAGATCCTGACTGGCGAGCCAGCTTTTCAAATCGATAATGCGTTCTGCCACGCCGTTGCGCCAAAAGCTGTAGCGCTCGAAATCAATTGCGAGGGTGGTGCTCATGTCTGCCCAAACAGTCTTGAAGATGGTTTGGACCATTATCGTAAACGGATGCCAAAGCTGCAATATTCAAACCACCGGTCGGCCTCTAGCCTTGGCAATGGGGGCAATAGAAAGTCGCGCGCTGGCCCTGGACCGCCCGTTTGATCGCTGTGCCGCAATTTCTACACGGCTGGCCGGCGCGGTCATACACCCGCGTATGGAGCTGGAAATAGCCCAGTTCTCCGCTCGCGGCCACATAGTCGCGCAGCGAGCTGCCGCCGGCCCTGATCGCGGCGCGCAGGATAGTTTTGATCGCCTGTGCCAGGCGCTCGCAGGCGGGGCGGGTCAAGCGGCCTGCGGCGGTGCCTGGGCGGATGCCGGCGGCGAATAGGGATTCGGACGCGTAAATATTGCCCACTCCCACCACGCGCTTGCTGTCCATGATGAAATTCTTTACTGCGATCCTGGCGCCGCGGCTCGCGCGATAGAGATGGTCGCCATCAAACCGGGCGGAAAGCGGTTCCGGCCCCAGATGAGCCAGCAAGACGTGGCTGGCGGGGTCCTCGGTCAACAGCACCGCGCCGAAGCGGCGCGGGTCGCGCATCCGCAGCGTGAGCGCGCCGGCAAATATCCAGTCCACATGATCATGCACCGCGGGCGGCTCGTCAGGCGCGACAAATCGCAGGCTGCCCGACATGCCCAGATGCACGATCTGGATCAGGCCGGAAAAATCAAACAGCAGGTATTTTCCCCGCCGGCTGATGGTCTCTAGCCGGCGCCCGCAGAGCTGCGTTTCCAAGTCGGCCGGAACCGGCCAGCGCAACTGGCGATGACGCACATGAACAGCGATCAGCTTGCGGCCTTCCAGTTTGAGTATCAGGCCGCGCCGGGTGGTTTCGACTTCGGGTAGTTCGGGCATGGGGGGATTGTAGGGCAAGGGCGCGAGCAGTAAGGAGGGGCCCCGCCTGCGGGGATCCGCGCGTCCGCGAGCACCCTGGGCCCCTACGCCCAAGAGTTTTGATCGGCAAGGACCTATCGGAGGGGGCGGCGGGAAAGGATGAGGAGTTGCGCAGTGCCCCCTCTAGGGGGGTGAGTGGCAGCGGTGTTCAAGACCGTCAGTCAACAATGCTAATGAGCTTCTCCCGGCCCTCTGCGGTCGTTGGCCGTCGTTACGTCAAAGGCCGCAATCGCCTCAAAGTGGACGGTCTGACTCAAGTGCAAGTGGGCAGCAGTTCGGGCTTCAAGCGACGTTCACTCCGGATGCGATAGCATGAGTGCTTCTACTTTAGCCATCAGAACCAACTCCAAGCGCTCCATGACCGTCATTGCAGCCTTCTCGGTGTCCAACTTTCCAGTCCTATTCGGTGATCTTCTCCTCACCGGGCCGAGTGTCGGTGAAAGAAGGGTTGCCGTTCCCGCGCAAGGCGAAGTTCAGGACTTCTTCGGCGATTCAGGCTGGTCGGTCTTGGGTCTCAGCCAGAAGGTATGCGTTCTCGGAAATGACTGCGCGATAGCTTGGGCCGGCAGTTGGCTTGGAGCGAGGGTTGCTATTGCCGAACTTCGAAGGCGCTACCTCTCTGGAAGTCAAACCCTTGATGACATGATCGCCTACTTGAAGGGCGAGCCGGAACTTCAGAAGCATCCTGCTAGCTTCATTGGCCTGCTCCATAACGCAGGCCAACTACATCAGTTCCATGTCTCCGCCGATGAGTTACAGTGCCCAACATTGGGCATGGTTTACCTGAGCGGCTCTGGTTCCTACGCCGTAGAAGAGTTCTCCAGACTGCTGCAGACGATGGATTCGGCGGTCGCCGGCGGCCCCACTGCTGGAGATGAAGCGGTCTCGACCGCGCTGTCAATGGGCGGCATGCTCTTGCAAGTCGAGTTTCGCGGCGGCAATGCTGCTTCAACACTACGAAACATGTTCGGCGGCGGATACGAAATAGCCTTCTTCAGCGGTGGCCGAATGCAAAAGCTTACGGAGGTCACCTACGTAATCTGGGAAGCAAATCTCGACGAAACCAGCGTGCACGTATCGCATCCTCTGCTTGTGATCAAACAGAAGCATGCTGGAGACTATCTCCTTGTTCGGAGTGCGCGCATCGAATCAAGTCCAACCCAACCAACTCTGCGGATCGTGGACGAACAAGGGCATATTATCAGGCCCATGTTCGACGTTCCGCGCTTCGATGATGTGACTTCGCTAGAGTCACTCTCGCTCCAGTCAAGGCTCCTTTGTCACTGCATCCTTACTCACGGTCCTGGCTCAGCTCACGGGATATACACTCAAGTTCAACAGTACGGCCCCGATTCAGAGCTCGGCGTGACTTTTGAGGACACCGGGGGGCGAATCGTCTTTGGCATGCGCAACGACACGATGATGCAGATAGCTCAGTCGCTCGATCGTTTCCGCGTGTGATATGGCCGCGCGAGGTCAGGGAATGTGGACGACTAATCACTCGGTCAAGGCGAAGCGCGAGGTCGTTGCGACCGATTAGCTCGAACGTTCAACAAACGCTTTGTATTAATACGCGGCTGTGTCTGTCGATCTTCTCGGATGACCGCTTATAGTTCGTTCCGGCAATCGCACCCACACAAGTCACTGGCCGTCCTGGCCTGATACAGCCTCGCAATTCTTGACCTGTTCCTGCGCTATCAGCCAGATCAGCCATGAACTTCCACAATTGAACTTCTTGGCGCCCACCCATCGAAGCAGCTAAACTTCCCCCATGCGTCGTTATCTGCATCCCTTCCTGCTGGCCTTCGCCTTCCTGTTCGCGCAGGTGGGCTATACGGCGCACCTGGCCACGCACCTGGTGGCGCCAGCCAGCCAGGACCAGGGCCATGGGCATGAAGGACCCTGCGAACTGTGCGTCAGCTTTGGGCAACTGGGCAGCGGCCCGCTTGCCTTCACGCTGTTTCAGCCGCCCTTGCTGGCGGCCGTTCAGGACTGGGTGCTTGCTGCCCGGCCTCTCTTCAAACCCGTCTATGCCATTTACGCCCGCGCCCGGGCGCCGCCTGCTTACCTCGTCTGAGTTTTGAGGAACTGCTGGACAAGCGGTCATTGCGAGGAGCGATCTTGGCCTGTAGCCGAGAGCGCAACGCGTCGGGACGTGGCAATCCGCCTTGCCACGAATCGATGCACTTGATTGCTCGCTTCGCTTGCAATGACAAGCAGGCAGGTCTTGTTCAGCTTCCTTGATTTTTTCGCCGGCCTTTAGCCAGGGCTGCGTAATTTCTTGACGAGGAAGAACCATGTTTCGACGCACGCTTATTGCGTCCGGCATCGCCCTGATGCTGGCGTCACCCGTCTATGCCGCCGATGATCTCACGGCGATCCGGGCGGAAATCGATCAACTCAAGCAGCAATACGAGAAGCGCATTACCGACCTGGAGACGGGCTTGCAAAACGCCGAAGCGAAGGCCGATGCGGCCCAGCAGGCAGCACAGCAGGCAACGGAAGCCGCGGCTGCTCCGCCGCCTGCGCCGCCCGCCCGGTCCAACAGTTTCAACCCGGATATCTCGATGATCCTGGATGGCAGGTACGCCAATCTGGGCAAGCCTGCCAGCACGGAGATCGGCGGGTTTCTGACTCCCGCCGGGCAGGACCGGCCGCCCAAAGGCTTCTCGGTAGACGGCACGGAAATATCGCTGGGCGCAAACATCGATCCCTGGTTCAAGGGTTTCGCCAATATCGCGGTGGCGGACGAGTCCACGGAGGTGGAGGAAGCCTGGTTCCAGACTCTGGGCCTGGGCAACGGCTTCAACATCAAGGGCGGCCGCTTCCTGTCGGCCATGGGTTATCAGAACGAGCAGCATGCCCACGCCTGGGATTTTGTCGACAACAACCTGGTCTACAAGAGCCTATTCGGCGAACACTATGTTCAGGACGGCCTGCAGTTCAAATGGCTGGCGCCAACTGATCTCTTGATCGAACCCTTTGTCGAATTGGGACGCGGCGCCAACTTTCCCGGTACCGGCCGCGACACGAACGGCGCCGGCGCGGTGACGACCGGCTTGCACCTGGGCGGTGACGTGAATGACTCGAATAGTTGGCGCGGCGGCGTGAGCTACTTTTCCACCCGTGCGGAGAATCGAAGCTTTGACGGCACAGATCCATTGGGAACGGGAGTCACCGGCGAATTCAATGGCAACTCCAAAGTCTGGCTGGCGGACTTTGTCTGGAAGTGGGCGCCCAATGGCAATCCTTACGTCAACAATTTCAAGTTTGCCTCGGAATATTTCCATCGCGACGAAAACGGAACGCTCGCCTGCGCTGATGCAGATCCTGCCAATCCCAGTGCCTGCACCGGCAGTCTGAGCGGCCCCTACGCATCCAGTCAGTCGGGCTTCTATGCGCAGGGCGCTTACCAGTTCATGCCGCTCTGGCGCGTGGGCTACCGCTACGACAAGCTCTATCGCGGCAGCGTGGATTTCAACGGCGCGGACATCGGCACCACCATCGCCACCCTCGGCGACTACAGCCCCAGCCGGCATTCCCTGATGCTGGACTGGAGCCCGTCGGAATTCACCCTCATGCGCCTGCAATACAGCCTGGACAAGAGCACGCCTGGGCAGGATGAAAACCAGTGGTTCCTTCAGTACATCTACAGCCTGGGCACCCACGGCGCCCACAAGTTTTGAGGAGTTGTCATGAAACGATTGATTTTTGCGTGTCTTGTCCTGCTTGCGGCAACGGCTAGTGCCGCCGCTCACGCTCGCCTGAATGTTTTCGCCTGCGAGCCCGAATGGGGTGCGCTGGCGAAAGAACTGGGTGGCGGCGACGTGACCGTTTACACGGCGACTAATGCGATGCAGGACCCGCATCATATCCAGGCGCGGCCCTCGCTCATCGCCAAAATGCGCCAGGCAGATCTGGTCGTATGCACCGGCGCCGAGCTGGAAATCGGCTGGTTGCCGGTGTTGCTGACCGAATCGGGTAACGACCGGATACAACCCGGGCAGACCGGCTATTTTGAAGCGACGCGTTACGTGTCGCTGCTGGAAGTGCCTTCGCGGCTGGATCGCAGCATGGGCGATGTGCACGCCGCCGGCAATCCGCATATCCAGACTGATCCGCGCATCATCGCCCGGGTCGCCGGCCCGATGGCAAAGGTCATGGCGCAACTGGATGGCGCCAGGGCATCGGACTACACCAAACGTGAACAGGCATTCCAGGCACGCTGGGCTCAGGCCATCAAGACCTGGGAAGCCAAGGCTGCGCCCTTGAAGGGAATTCCCGTGGCAGTTCAACATGACGCATTTCCCTATCTGGAAAACTGGCTGGGACTCAAGCGGGTGGCCGTGCTTGAACCCAAGCCCGGTGTTGAACCCTCGGTTTCCTATCTGGCGACGGTGCTGGAAAAACTGAAAACCAATCCGGCAAAGATGGTGCTGAGAGCGGCGTATCAGCCGGACCGGCCCAGCCTCTGGCTCGCCGAACACGCTGGCATGGCGGCCGTGGCGCTGCCGTTTACCGTAGGTGGGGATGCACAGGCAGGCGATCTTTATGGCCTGTTCGAAGACACGGTCAATCGCTTGCTGGGTGGGCTCAAATGAACTGGAGCAGCCTGGACCTTACTCTCGTGCTGCCGGCCTTTCTTGCCGGCCTGCTTATCCTGCTGACCCATGTGCCGCTGGGGCGCATCGTGTTGTCGCGCGGTATTGTGTTCCTTGATCTGGCGGTGGCGCAGATAGCCGGTTTGGGCGTCATGGCCGCCCACCAGTTCGGGCTGGAATCCGGCCTCGGCGTGCAGCTTGCCGCCGTGACGGCGGCCCTGCTTGGCGCATTGCTGCTAGGTTGGACAGAGCGCCGCTGGCCTGACACCCAGGAAGCCCTGATCGGTTCGGCATTCGTGGTCGCGGCCAGCGTGGGAATCCTGCTCCTGGCCCGCGATCCACATGGCGGGGAAGAACTGCATGATCTGCTCGCGGGGCAGATACTCTGGGTGAGCAAGACCCAGTTGCAGTGGGCCAGCCTGGCTACCGCCGGCCTCGGATTGCTGCTGCTGTTGCCGCTCAGCCGCAAAGGCCTGGGGTTCTATAGCGTGTTCGCTGCCGCTGTGACCCTGTCCGTCCAGTTGGCCGGGGTGTACCTGGTGTTTGCCAGCCTGATCCTGCCGGCCCTTGCAGTGCGTGGGCTGGCCGGCTGGAAAGGTCTGTTGCCGGGCTGGCTGCTGGGTGTCCTGGGCTATGCACTGGGACTGGCGGCCTCAGCTCTGATGGACTGGCCTTCCGGGGCAGTGATTGTTTGCGCCATCGCGGGCCTGAGTCTGGCGCTGGGGTTCAGTCGACGAAAGACGCTCGGGGCTTGATCCACCTTGGTAAAATGCGCGCCACCGTTGAACTTACGGCTCAGCCCCGAACTCCTTAGTTAAACCGGGCCATTCCTGACAGTGAAATTTCTCTTTCGATCGCTGAGCGTGATCTTGCTGCCTGCGGCCCTGTCATTGGCCCACGCCGGCGACCCGTTCCTGACCATGGAACATGTGCTCTCTTCGCCTGCGGCCAGCCAGCGGCCGGCGGAAGCCTGCGCGCAACTGGCGTCCCCCGCTGCTCCCATGAGCCTTGCCGATGTGGTTGAGCGGGCCTTGTGCGCCAATCCGGACACCCGGCTGGCGTGGATCAATTCCAGAATTCGCGCCGCCGAACTGGGCCAGGCGCAGAGCGCCTATCTCCCCAGCGTCAGCGCTTCCGCGGGAGGCGCGCGAACCGGCAATGAAATCCTGCCCAAGGATCACTGGGCCTGGAACGCAGGCTTGAACGCGAGCTATCTGCTGTATGACTTTGGCGGCCGGGATGCAAACCGCGCGCAGGCTGAAGCTTTGCTGGCCGCGGCCAATGACAGCCATGAGGTGGTGGTGCGGCAATTGTTCGGCAACGTGGTGCAAACCTATTTCGGTCTGTGGGCTGCGCGCCGCTCGGTCGATGCAACGGCCCAGTCCGAAGCTGCCGCGCTGGAAACCCTCAAGGCGGCCAGCGCCAGAGTGCAGGCCGGAGTTGCGGTGCCGGCAGACAAATTGCAGGCGCAGACTGCCTACAGCCGGCGCCGTCTGGACCGGCTGGTGGCGGAAGGCAACGCCGCCACGCTTCAAGGGGAACTGGCCAACCTGATGGGATTGCCTGCCCAGACCGCGTACGCCTTGCAGGAACCGAAGGAGATGTTGCCGGGATTCAATCTGGAACAGATCGACAAGCTGATCGAGGAGGCGAAAGCCCGCCGCCCCGAACTCGCGGCCGCCCAAGCCCAGGTGGACGCGAGCCAGGCCGCCCTGGGGGTCGCGCGGGCTTCCGGCAAGCCCAGCATCAGTCTTGCTGCGGCAAGCTTTTATCAGGACAGCGGACCGGTGGCCGGCTACAGTTCGAGCGTAGGCGTCAATGTGTCGATTCCCATCTTTACCGGATACGACACCACTTATCGGATCAGGGCTGCGCAGGAACAAGTGCGCCAGGCCCAGGTCGAGCAGGAGCGCACTGATCAGACCGTGGCGCTGGAGGTGTGGCGGGCCTGGCAGGGCGTCAGGACCAGCGTGGAAACCTTCCGCCAGAGCGCGGACTTGCTTGACTCGGCCCAGGCCGCGGAAAAGCTGGCGCGCGGCCGTTATCAGGGAGGGCTGGGGATCGTTCTCGACGTGCTCAATGCGCAGGCCGAGACTGCCAATGCCAGGCTGACCCAGTTGCAAAGTCGTTACCAGCTCGATACCAGCCGTTCCGAACTGGCGCGCGCAGTGGGTGAACTGGTATGGAATGTATTGGACAGCGCAAACAAGCCGGCCACAGGAGAAAGACAGTGAAGAAAATATTGCGCATCGGCCTCCCGCTGCTGGCGCTGGTTCTTGCGGGGGCGTGGTGGTGGAGCCGGGGAAGCACGGCGGACAAGACGCAGGCGCAGCGTTACAAGACCGAGGCAGCCCAGCGCGGACCCCTGACCCGGTATGTGTCCGCCAATGGCACGCTCAACCCGGTGATTCTGGTAAACGTGGGCACCCAGGTTTCCGGCGTGGTCAAGGCCATACACGCGGATTTCAACCAGAAGGTGAAAGCCGGCCAGATTCTGGCCGAACTTGACCCCGCCCTGCTCAAGGCCGCGCTGGCGCAAAGCACGGCCAATCTGACCAATGCCAGGGCGCAATTGACCCTGGCCCAGGCCAATGAAGCCCGCATTCGCAATCTGGCGGCGCAAGACTATGCGTCGAAGCAGGAACTGGATCAGGCGGTGGCGGCGCGGGCGCAGGCGGATGCCCAGGTCCGGCTGGCTGCTGCGCAGGTCAGCCGCGATCAGACCAATCTCAACTTCAGCGTGATCCGTTCGCCAGTGTCGGGCACGGTGATCGACCGGCAGGTGGATGTGGGCCAGACGGTGGCGGCCAGCTTTCAAACCCCGACGCTGTTCAAGATCGGTCAGGACCTGACCCGCATGCAGATCGACACCACGGTGGCCGAGGCGGACATCGGCTCGGTCCGTGTCGGCCAGGCGGTGAACTTCCGCGTGGATGCCTATCCGGACAAGGAGTACCGGGGCAAGGTCAGGCAGATCCGGCTTAATGCGGCCACGCTGCAGAATGTGGTGACCTACGACGTGGTGGTGGATGTGGCCAATCCGGATCTGGCCCTGCTGCCGGGTATGACCGCCAACGCCAGAATCGAGGTGGAAAGCCGGCCGGACGTGCTGATGGTGCCGGCCGCGGCGCTGCGTTTCCGCCCTGCGGACGAGAGCGCAGGCGCCGACATCACGAAACCCTCCGGCAGGAAAAAGGGCGGAGGCGCGGCTGTTTACAAGCTGGTCGGCGTGCAACTGGTGCGGGTGCCGGTCAAGCCGGGTATTTCCGATCAGCAATACACCGAGATTCTGCAGGGCGAGGTCAAGCCGGGTGACCAACTGGTGGTAGCCGATACTCAGGCGGCCGGCAAGAACGGGCCGGGCGGCTCCCCGCGCGGCAGGCTGTTCTGAGATGGCGAAGGACCTGATTGAAGTCCGCAACATCCAGAAGGACTATGTGACGGGCGCGGGCGTTTTTCCCGCCCTGCGCGGGGTCAGCCTGTCGATTGCCTATGGCGAGTTCGCCGCCATCATGGGGGCATCCGGTTCGGGCAAGAGCACCTTCATGAATGTGCTGGGCTGCCTGGATCGCCCCACCCAGGGCGACTATCACCTGGAGGGGCGGCCCGTGTCGCGCATGGGATCCGACGAATTGGCAGCGGTGCGCAACCAGTTGATCGGCTTCGTGTTCCAGGGATTCAATCTGCTGCCCAAGTTGGACGCGGTGGACAACGTCTCACTGCCCATGATCTATGGCGCGGTGGGGAGCCTGGAACGCAAGCGGCGTGCGCAGGAACTGCTGGAAAAGGTCGGACTCGGGGACAAGTGGCACTACAAGCCCAACCAGCTCTCGGGCGGCCAGCAACAGCGCGTGGCGATCGCCAGGGCGCTGGTCAACCGTCCGCGCCTGATTCTTGCGGACGAGCCGACCGGCAACCTCGATACGCAAACCAGTGCGGAAGTCATGAGTCTGTTCACGGAGCTCAATCGTGACGCCGGGATTACGGTGGTGCTGGTGACACACGAGACGGATATCGCCGCCTACGCCAGCCGGCGCATCACGTTCCGCGATGGCCTGGTCATGGAAGACCGCAGGGCCGAAGATACGGGTGCGGCATGATCTTCCTCAGCATGATCGCGGCCGCATTCCAGGCGCTGCGGGTCAATCCGCTGCGAACCTTCCTGACCATGCTGGGCATGGTGATCGGGGTGGGCTCGGTGGTCCTGATGCTGGCAATCGGGCAAGGCGCCCAGGATATGGTGCAACAGGCGATCCAGTCGATGGGCTCCAACCTGTTCATCATCCTGTCCGGCGCCACGACCTCCGGCGGGGCCAGGATGGGAAGTGGCAATTCCCCCACCCTCAATGCCGCGGATGCAGAGGCCATGAATTCGCTCGACACGATCAAGGCGGCGGCCCCGGTGCTGCCCGGCCAGGCCCAGTTGATTTACGGCGGGGTGAACTGGAGCACATCGGTGTATGGCACGACCCCGGAGTATGCCGGAGTCAGGAACTGGACGCTGGACGAAGGCGGGTTTTTCACCGACGCCGATGTGCGTTCAGCCGCTCGCGTGGCCGTCATCGGCCAGGTGGTGGCGCGCGAACTGTTCGGCGATGACGATCCCGTCGGCAAGATCATCCGCATCAAGAATGCGCCGTTCCAGGTAATCGGGCTGCTGTCAGCCAAGGGCCAGAGCCTGGATGGGCGCGACCAGGACGACACCGTCATGGTGCCGCTGACTTCCGCGCAACAGAAACTGTTCGGCAACACCTTCCGTGGCTCGGTGCGCTTCATCATGGCACAGGCGGTGAGCGAGAACGCGATGGACCGCGCGGAGGGCGAAATCAAGCGTCTGCTGCGCGAACGCCACCGCATCGGCAAAGGCGACGAGGACGATTTCACCGTGCGCAACCTGACGGCGATGGCGCAAACCCAGGCCCAGGCGACTGATGTCATGTCCTACCTGATCGGCGCCATTGCTGCGGTTTCACTGGTGGTGGGGGGAATCGGCATCATGAACATCATGCTGGTGTCGGTGACCGAGCGCACCCGGGAAATTGGCATCCGCATGGCGATCGGCGCGCGCCAGCGGGATATCCTGTGGCAGTTCCTGGTCGAAGCCCTGACCGTGTCGCTGATTGGCTGCTTCATCGGGCTGCTCATGGGGGTCGGCGGCGCCCTGCTGGTGAAGAAGCTAATTGGGGTCAGTGCCGCTGTCACCCTGGTTTCGATTGGGCTTTCCTTCAGCGTGGCTTTGGCGGTCGGGCTGTTTTTCGGTTTCTATCCTGCCTGGCGCGCTTCCCGTCTGGATCCGATCGAGGCCTTAAGAACTCAGTAACTTGCGCCAAATCCAATGAGAGACTGTTTGCCTCTGGAATTCCATGGGGTAGGATAGTCAAATCCCGAAATGTCCGTAATCAATCTGTGAGTAATGCGATGGGCCGTCTAAAACTATTCCCCTTAATACTGGCGTTGGGCCTGTCTGCCGCCTGTAGTCATAATCCGGTTGTTGCCTCCCCCGCCACCGACGTTACGGCGGAGGCGCCCAAGGCGTCTGATAAGCCCGCCAAACCGGCGGCACCCGAGAGTAGGCTGCCCAAACAGGCGCTGACCCAGGAGCTGCTGTTTGATTTTCTGGTTGCCGAAATTGCCGGCCAGCGGGGCATGGCCAATGTTGCCAAGGAAGGTTACCTCGACTTGGCGAAGAAAACCCAGGACCCGCGTGTTGCGCGTCGGGCGACGGAAATCGCCCTGTTCAGCCGGGATCAGGCGGCCGCTCTGGAAGCTGCGAGGCTGTGGAACAAGCTTGAACCGGACTCGCCTCGCGCCGGCCAGACGCTGGCAGCGTTGCTGATAGGGCAGGGGAAAATGGATGAGGCCGTGCCCTATCTGGAAAGCTTTCTCAAAGGCAAAGACGGTGCGGCGGGGTTTCTCCACCTGCCCTTGCTGGTTTCCAAGGCCAAGGACCCGGAACGGGCCTTCGCGGCGGTGAAGAAGCTGGCGCAAAACTATCCCCAACTGCCGGAAGCACAATATGCCGTGGCCCAGTCCGCAGCCAGCGCGGGTCACCAGGATGAAGCCGTCGAAGCACTCAAACAGGCAGATAAACTGCGTCCGGGCTGGGAACCCGCGGCGCTGTTGCGCGCTCACCTGTTGGCAAGCCGGTCCAAGGCTGAAGGACTGGCCTTCTTGAAGGATTTCCTGGCCGACTATCCGCGGGCGCGCGACGTGCGGCTGGCTTATGCGCGGCTGCTGGTGAGCGCCAACCAGTTTGCCGAGGCACGCCGGCAGTTCAACGAGTTGACGACCGAAGTGCCGGGTAACCCGGATATCACGCTGGCCGCGGGTCTACTGGCTCTGCAGATGGCGGATCTGGACGAAGCGGAGCGACTGTTGACCAAGGCGCAGGAGCTGAACTTCCGGGAACCGGAGACCGCGGCCTACTACCTCGGGCAGATCGCTGAGGAGCGCAAACAGTTGGACCATGCACTGGAACTATATCAAAGCGTGGATGAAGGGGAGTTTATGATCCCTGCGCGCAGCCGGCAGGCCGGCATACTGGCGCGCCAGGGCAAGCTGGCAGAGGCCCGCCGCCTGCTGACAGAAACGCCGACCCAGAACGATATTCAGCGTATCGAGTTGATACAGGCCGAGGCCGGCCTGCTTCGCGATGAAAAGGATTACCAGGGTGTGTACAACGTGCTCAGCGATGCCCTGAAAAAGTTTCCCGATGCGGTAGACCTCCTTTATGACCGGGCGATGGCGGCGGAGAGAATAAACAAGCTCGATGTCATGGAACAGGATCTGCGCAAGGTCATACGCATCAAGCCGGACTATGCTCACGCGTATAACGCGCTGGGCTACATACTGGCGGATCGCACCGATCGGCTGGCCGAAGCGGGAGAACTGCTGGGCAAGGCGTTGGCATTGGCGCCGGATGACGGGTTTATCCTCGACAGCATGGGCTGGCTGTATTACCGCAAAGGGGATTTGGCAAAGGCCCAGGACCTTCTGCAGCGGGCCTACAAGAATCGGCCCGATGCCGAAATCGCCGCGCATCTGGGCGAGGTGCTGTGGGTCAAAGGGGCAAAGGATGAAGCCGACAAGTTGTGGCATATGTCCCTGCAAAGCAATCCGCAGAACGAAGCCCTGATCGAGACGCTGAAGAAATTCAACAAACAATAGTTCGTGCGGCGACTTGCGCCTCTTTGGCTGATCGCTCTGGTTCTTGCATCCTGCGCTCACGCGCCACCGCCCCCTGAATTACCGGCTGGGCGCGATGGCGCAACCGTCAGCCTTTCCGGACGGGTTGCGGTGCAGCAGGCAGAGGAAAACTTTTCCGGTCTGTTTCAGTGGGTATCCAGGGATGGGGTGGATGACATCCTGTTATCCGATCCTCTGGGCCAGGGCGTGGCCAAGATTGTCCGTACCGCCCGCGAAACCACGCTGCAATTGCCCGACGGCCGCAAGCGGAGCGCGCCCGATGCCGACGCGCTGACCGAAAAGCTGCTGGGCTTTCGTCTGCCCGTCGGCGGGATGAGCTACTGGATCATGGCGCGCCCCGATCCGGATCACCCCCACCAGTTGACCAGGGATGAGCAGGGTCGCGTCGAGCGGATTATTCAGGACGGCTGGAAAATCGATTACCGAAGCTACGCCGGTGGCAAGCCGCGAAAACTGTTCATCACCCGGCCAGCCCTTGAGATCAAGCTGATCGTTGATCACTGGGGACAGTGATGGGGTCTTATCCGGCGCCCGCCAAGCTGAATCTGTTCCTGCATGTGGTGGGCCGACGCCCGGATGGTTACCACCTGCTGCAAACCGTCTTCCGCTTCATTGACCGTGCCGATGTGGTTCACCTGGCTCTCCGAGAGGATGGGCGCATTGTCCGATGCCATGATTTGCCCGGCGTATCCGAAGACCAGGATTTGACCATCCGCGCCGCCCGTCTTCTGCAGGCCGCAAGCGGGACACGACTGGGGGTTGAAATACGTCTCGAAAAACGCCTGCCGCAGGGAGGCGGGTTGGGTGGGGGAAGCTCCGATGCGGCCACCATTCTATTGGCGCTTAATCGTGGTTGGCGCCTGGACTGGCCACGCCGCAGGCTGCAGGAACTGGCCCTATCCTTGGGGGCGGATGTGCCGGCGTTCATTTTTGGCCAATCCGCGTTCGCCGAAGGCGTGGGGGAGAAGCTCAGCCCGCTTGCCTTGCCACCGGCCTGGTATGTGGTGTTGACACCGCGCGTAAGGATGTCCACGGCTGCGGTTTTCGCTGCGGCGGAATTGACACGAAACACGCCTCCCATCACAATAGCGGACTTTTCTGCCGGCTTGGGCCGCAACGATCTTGAGTCGATTGTGCGCTCCCGCAGCCCGGTGGTCGGGCGCTGTCTGGATTGGCTGAGCACACGCGGCGATGCCCGTATGACGGGGTCCGGAGCCTGTGTGTTTCTAGAAGTGCCAGATCGGGCCGCGGCGCAACGGATTCTGGACAGCTTGCCGGTGGATATGCAAGGGTTTATTGCGGCTGGTTTGGACAGGCATCCCCTGTACGATCTGGCGGCTTGAAGTGGTAACACGATGGGGACCGTTTCGTAGGGGAGTCGCCAAGTGGTAAGGCATCGGATTTTGATTCCGACATTCGCAGGTTCGATCCCTGCCTCCCCTGCCAAGTAATGACGTGAAATGGCCGCGCGGCTATTTGATCGATTCGGCCGCCTAGCGTCGGCACAATGGACCTCCTCGCGCAGCGAAGCGCGCAGGAGGGTTGGGGTGAAGGAGACGGACGCATTTCGCGCGGCCCGTCTTGCCCTGCTCGGAGTGGATCGTGGCCTTCAACAATCTGACGGTATTTACCGGTAACGCCCATCCGCAGCTTGCGGGGGATGTCGTGCGGCACCTCAATATTCATTTGGGGCGGGCATCGGTTGGCCGTTTTTCGGATGGCGAAGTGGCGGTGGAAATACTGGAAAACGTTCGCGGCCACGATGTATTTGTTTTGCAGTCCACCAGCATGCCCACCAACGATACCCTGATGGAAATCATGGTCATGGTGGATGCGCTGCGGCGTGCCTCGGCAGGGCGCATCACCGCGGCCATTCCGTATTTTGGTTATGCGCGCCAGGATCGCCGTGCCCGCTCCGCCCGGGTGCCGATTACCGCCAAGGTGGTCGCCAACATGCTGCAGGGCGTGGGTGTGGACCGAATGCTGACCATGGATCTGCACTCGGACCAGATCCAGGGGTTTTTCGACATCCCGGTGGACAATGTCTATTCCAGCCCGATCTTGCTGGGGGACATCTGGCGCCATGATCACCAGAACCTGCTGGTGGTATCGCCGGACGTCGGCGGCGTGGTGCGGGCGCGCGCCATCGCCAAGCGGCTGGAATGCGACCTGGCGATAATCGACAAGCGCCGGCCCAAGCCCAATGTGGCGAAGGTGATGAACATCATCGGCGATGTGCGGGACCGCACCTGCATCATCATGGACGACTTGGTGGATACAGCAAATACGCTGTGCGAAGCCGCTGAGGCCTTGAAGGACCATGGCGCGTCCAAGGTCGTGGCCTACTGCACCCACGCCGTGCTGTCCGGGGGCGCGGTTGCGCGCGTGCAAGCGTCCGCGCTGGACGAACTGGTGATCACCGACACCATTCCGCTGCGCGAGGACGGCAAGGCGTGCAGCAAAATCCGCCAGTTGTCGGTGGCCGGGTTGCTTGCGGAAACCATACGCCGCATCAGCAACGAGGATTCCGTGAGCTCCCTCTTCATCGAGTAAGCTCACTCTCGCGCTGCCCCCTGGAAGCGGGCAGGGCGATTTATTCAAGGACTTCCGGCCTTCTGGTCGCGGA